>JAFCZZ010000330.1 GCA_019314085.1 Deltaproteobacteria bacterium
AGAGGGATTTTTATTACGCCATCGTCGATGAGGTGGATAGTATCCTGATCGATGAGGCGCGAACCCCTCTCATTATCTCCGGGCCGTCTGAAGAGTCCACCGACAAGTATTACCGGATCAATCAGATTATCCCCCGTCTGAAGAAGGATCAGGATTATGCGATAGACGAGAAGAGCCGGACGGTTGTCCTGACGGAAGAGGGAGTTGCCAAGACTGAAAAATTACTTAATATTCAGAATTTGTACGAACCGGGGAATATGGAGATTCTCCACCATGTGAACCAGGCCCTGAAGGCGCATACCCTTTTCAGAAAGGATATCGATTACCTCGTCAAGGACGGGCAGGTTATTATCGTGGATGAGTTCACGGGGAGGGTGATGCCCGGTAGGAGGTACAGCGACGGTCTCCATCAGGCCCTTGAGGCGAAGGAAAAGGTCAAGATAGAGCGGGAGAACCAGACCCTGGCCTCCGTGACCTTCCAGAACTACTTCAGGATGTATGAGAAACTGGCTGGAATGACCGGAACGGCGGATACGGAGGCAACAGAATTCAATAAGATCTACAACCTCGAGGTGGTTATTATCCCCACCAATATGCCGATGATACGGACCGATCATACGGATGTTATCTACAAGACGGAAGAGGAAAAATTTGAGGCTGCCATCGAAGAGATAAAGGCGCTGCATGACCAGAATCGGCCGGTTCTTGTGGGGACCATCTCCATCGAAAAATCGGAGTTTCTCAGCAGACAGCTCACGAAAAGGGGAATCAAACACAACATCCTGAACGCCAAGAATCATGAGAAAGAGGCGGAAATCATTGTCCAGGCCGGACAGCCGGGAGCCGTTACGATATCCACCAACATGGCGGGGCGGGGGACCGACATTAAGCTGGGGGAGGGTGTTGCCGATCTGGGTGGCCTCCACATACTGGGTACCGAACGTCACGAGAGTCGGCGGATAGACAATCAGCTCCGGGGCAGATCGGGAAGACAGGGGGACGAAGGTTCATCGCGATTCTACCTGTCACTCGAGGATGATCTCCTCAGGATATTCGGGGCCGAAAGGATATCGTCCGTTATGGACCGAATCGGCGTGGAGAGGGGGGAGCCGATCGAGCACAATCTCATCAGCAAGGCCATTGAGGGCGCCCAGAGGCGGGTGGAAGGGCAGAATTTTGATATACGGAAACATCTCCTCGAATACGATGATGTGATGAACCGGCAGCGGCAGGTGATCTATGAGCAGCGCAGGGACGTTCTTGACGGAAGCGACCTGTGGTCGACGGTGGATGATATACTGCGAGAAATCGTTGAAGATCTGGTTTGCGATTATCTGGACGAGAAGATTCGACCGGATGAATGGGATCTCGAAGGCCTGAGTGATGCCATATACAAACAGTTTTTCCTGCGGTGGATCTTCAATGATGCGGATCGGGCAGATGTGAGCCGGGAGGAGATCATCGCGGGGATCACATCTGACATTACGGCGTTGCTGCGCGACAAGGAAAAGAGTTTCGGCAAGGACCTCATGGAGTACATCATGAAGGTCATCATGCTCCAGGCCATCGATTCTCATTGGAAGGATCACCTCCTCGGGATGGATCACCTCAAGGAGGGGATCGGCCTGCGCGGCTACGGTCAGAAGGATCCCGTCAGGGAGTACCAGAAAGAGGGATACGATATGTTTATGGAGATGGTGTATCGTATCAAGGAGGATACCCTGCAGAAGCTGTGCATCGTTCAGATACAGAGCGATGAAGAGGTAAGGCAGATTGAGGAAAAACAGAAGAGGGATTATGTGCTCAGCCGTGGGGACAGCGATGCGGCCCCGGCGACGGTGAAAAGAAAGGGTGAAAAGGTAGGGAGAAATGCCCCCTGTCCCTGCGGCAGCGGCAAGAAATACAAACACTGTTGCGGCAGATGACGGCGATGGAGACGACTATGTATGACAGCGTTCACGTTCCGGGATTCCTTGGCAGTTCGGTAGCATCCGGTATAAAGAGCGGGGGAGACAGGGATCTCTCCCTGATATTTTCGGAAATTCCGGCCAAGGCGGCGGGTGTCTTTACCACCAACCGTTTCAAGGCGGCCCCTGTTGTCCTCGATATGGAAAGGGTAAAAAGTGGGCGGGCCCAGGCCGTCGTGGTGAACAGCGGGAATGCGAATGCGGCGACCGGAGAGGAGGGTCGCAGGGACGCGGCCGCCATGTCGAGGGCCATCTCCGAGGGACTGGGGATAGAAGACGAGCTTGTCCTGGTGGCCTCTACCGGTATCATTGGTGAGAGACTCCCCATAGAAAAGATCACCCTGGCGGCAGGGTCCCTCATCGAGGGACTGAGCGCTGACGGAATCCCTGCCGTTGCGGAGGGGATTATGACGACCGACCGGTTCCCGAAGGTAGAACACCGGAGATGTTCTGTCGGGGGGAAAGAGATTACCATCTGCGGTGTCGCCAAGGGGGCGGGGATGATAGAACCGAACATGGCGACGATGCTCTCCTTTATACTGACGGATGCCGATATCGACCAGGCCTGTCTGATCAACATCTTCAGGGAATCTGCCGACAGGAGTTTTAATGTCATAACGGTAGATGGATGCATGAGCACGAACGACAGCGCCATTATACTGGCCAACGGTGTTGCCGGTAACAGCCCCGTCAGTGAGACGTCGGGCGATTTTGCAGTGTTCAGGGGGGGACTGTTTGATGTGATGGAATCTCTCGGACAGGCCATTGTCAGAGACGGGGAGGGCGCGACAAAGCTGATAGAGATCGTCGTCGAAGGGGCGAAGACGGCCGGGGATGCGAGAACGATAGCGTATGCCATAGCACATTCCAATCTTGTAAAGACGGCGTTCTTTGGCGAGGATCCTAACTGGGGGAGGATCATATCGGCGGCGGGATCAACGAAAGTCCCTTTCCCGGTCGACTCGCTGGAGCTCTACATCGAGGACGTACCCCTGTTTATACACGGCAGGGGAGTTCCGGGGAAAGAGGCTGCCGAGATCATGAAGAGGGATGCGATGCGGATTCTGGTGCGGCTTGGCATGGGAAGAAAAACATTCAGGGTATACACGTCCGATCTTTCCCATGAATATGTGGACATAAACGCTCTTTACCACAGTTGATCTCGGCTGTTTTGCCTTGATTATTTATAC
>JAFCZZ010000331.1 GCA_019314085.1 Deltaproteobacteria bacterium
ACTACCAGCCAGCGGCGCAGAGGTCTCTTTCCAACCCTCATGATGCCCTGGCGGAATACGCCAGAGGATGCCGTGCTGTTGCGCAAGAGACACTGGGTCGTGTTCCTGCGCACTCTGCTCACGCCCTTGCTCACGGTGCTCGCGTTGCTCCTCGTTGTGAGGCTTCTGCGCTGGTTCAACGTCATCCCAAGCCCCTTCGTATCATCTCTGTTCATCGGCTTTGCACCAGCGATCATGGTGCTGTGGTCGTTCATGGATTGGCAGAATGACTACTACCTACTGACGACCACGAGGGTCATCCACCGAGAGAAGGTCCCCCTCGCGTCTGAGACCTTGGATGGAATGCCCTTGTCCAGGATCCAGGGAACGAACATCACGCGCGGGGCTGTGGGCAGTTTGCTGGGGTTCGGCACCCTTGAGATCTATGTCGCCAGTGCCAAAGGCAGCATTGTGTTCGACTACCTACCGGATCCCGAGGGCATGCGAGACTCCATTGCCCAGCAGATCGCTCTTCTCAATGCACAGTCGCAACAAAGGGAGCAAAGGAGAATCCGCCAGGAGCTATTGAGACAGAAAGATCGGGGGCCCTCGCAGATCTACAGGGGACCGCCACCAAGCGGACGCTCAGTTCTCCCCTCGCAACAGCTAGGCAAACACCCATCCGACCAGATTGACCAAATGATCTGGCGCAAGCATTGGGCCTATCTCGTCAAGGGGCTTCTGCTGCCCTTCCCTCTCACAGCGATTCTCACCGCGTTGATTGCCACAAACGTATACCGCTGGCCTGCCCGATACTCCCCCTACCTACTCCCTGGCTCTCTTGTCCTGTGGATAGCAGGCATCATCTGGTTGTGGTGGCAGGTTGAGGACTGGAGGAATGACATCTACATCCTGACTGACCGTCTGATCATCGATGTGGAGAGAAAGCCTTTCTCTCTCTCAGACGAACGTACTCAGGCGACACTTGACATGATTCAGAACGTTTCTCTGCGCATTCCCGGTCCCCTGGCATCCCTCCTTGACTACGGTGACTTGGTGATTGAGACAGCTGGGCCGACCGGTGTGTTCACCTTCGACGGTGTCAGTCACCCCGCGGCCGTTCAGCGCGAGGTATTCCGCCGAGTTGAGGCGTACGACGAGTCGCAACGACGCCGAGAGAGAGATCAGAGAACAGACGAGTTCTCCGAATGGTTCCACATCTATGATGAATTACGCCAACACCAGCCCCCCGAAGAAACGTAGCCTCACGGCTCGCCGAAACAACGTCTCATGGGATTGAGCATCCGAGTTCTCTCCTGTCCAGAGTTGCCGGACAAAGCGCAAGCGCCCTTCTACCACTATCCACCCCCTCGCGACACCGCGGTCTAGACAAAACGACTGAAGCAGCCCACTCTGTCGACGGACAAAGAGCGCTAGTGTGTCTCTACGCCTCACTCAGACCGAGCTTTTCTCCTCCTCCGACGCCAAATCAGCCATACGCCAGCGCATGGAGTCACGAGTATCCCAACCACAGGCAGAACATAGAACACCACCCATATCCCGGCATCCGCTGCGAACTGCAGAGTCCTCAAGAGAGAACGCAGTGCGTTCGCCATCGTTCCACTGGGCTGCCAGCCCGCCACAGAGATAGGACGGGCTAGCACGTCTGGGATCAGTTCGATCGTCACAGCAGCCATCGAAGAAGTGTTCTCCAGGTACTGCATGCGCCCCTTCAATTGCTCTATCTGCCCCCGAATGCTCGTTACCTCGCGGTGTACAGCAAGTATGTCCTCCGCCTTTTCCATCCTTTCGCGAACTGTCGTCAGGAGTTCCAGCAGTTCCTCTTCTGTCGCCTCCAGGTTGCGCAGCCTTGCCCCAAGGTCAGTATACTCCTCCGTCACATCCTGACTATTGGAACTCTCACCTTCCACTCTGGAAGACAAGGCCTTGAACTTGGCAAGGGCCTCATCCAAAGATTCGCTAGGAACACGCACTGTGATTGAGGCTCTCAACTGTTCATCCTGTCGCCACATCCGTGTGTCGGACGCATAGCCATCCATCTCACTCACCAGAGCCTTGATCTGCGACAGGCTTTCCTCTGCATCCTCGACTACCAGAGATAGTTGAGATGTGCGCACAATCATCCGCTCGCCGGCGCCCTCGTCGAGGTGACCGGCGTCATCCGCCGGCGAGCCGAGCAGAAGAGCCTCCTTCTCTGCGACATAGCTGTCTGTTTGTTCCAGACCGGACGCTCCCCGTGTAGCGCAGGCCGAACTGACCAGAGCAAGCAACACAAAAGCCACCAGTAGATATCTATAGCCTCTCATAACGATCCTCCCATTCCTACTGTGTTTGCTGTTTCCTACCACTAGGACGCCCTGCAGGCACACACTGTTCCGAACCAGAGGATTGGACTCTGTCACCAACCAAGAGAGAGTCGCTCAGCCAACCGTGGTGGCAGTCCTAGAGCGCCCATCAGAGCCTGTGTCTCTTTCAATGGATACTCGACCCGCTTCTGTTGGATAGTCATGTTCCCCGTGTCCAGGATAGCATAGCTCGCACGAGGGTCACCGTCGCGGGGTTGTCCCACTCCTCCCGGATTGATCATCAAACGGTCTTCCCCAACAGGCACCACCCCATTTGCAGGTAATGTGAAACTATCGAAGAAAGCAATGGGCAAACTCTCCCGATGGATGACGGGCACGTGCGTGTGTCCAACCAAGCAATGCGCTGTGTCGAAATGAGAAAAGTTCTGAATGGCTACAGTACGATGCGACACGTACTCCCAAATGGGATGGCGAGGGCTGCCATGCACGACGGTGAAACTGTCTTTCACAAATCTCTCCGGCAGACCCTGTATGAATTCCCTATTGGCTGGCGTGAGCTGATTCCTAGTCCAAAGGCAGGCCCTCGATGCATCTGGATTAAAGGCAGAGATATCTAGCTTGCCGACAGCAGCGAAATCATGGTTGCCTGCAACGCACATGTGCGGCAAGGAGACTAGTCTCTCAATACACTCGTTGGGCTGTGGACCGTAACCAATGACATCTCCCAAGCACCAAACCATATCAAACTGCCCAGCATCGGATAGCACGACCTCAAAGGCTGCTAGGTTGCTGTGAATGTCAGAGATAACCAGGTAGCGCATATTCTCTCCTCTGTGCGACAAGGA
>JAFCZZ010000332.1 GCA_019314085.1 Deltaproteobacteria bacterium
CCGGGCTCATTACATCGCTGATAAAGGATGGGTTTATTCCCGTTATAGCCCCCACCGGTGCCGGAGACAGGGGTGAGACGTATAACATCAATGCGGATATCGTCGCAGGAGAGATAGCGTCCGCCCTTGGGGCCGAGAAGCTGGTCCTCCTGACCGATGTTGAGGGGATTCTCGATGAAAAAGAGCGTCTGATACACTCCATCAACGCCGAACAGGCCGGTGAACTGATCGAAGGCGGCACGATAGAAGGGGGGATGTATCCCAAGGTGAAGTGCTGCCTCAAGGCGCTGAGGGGTGGTGTCGGAAAGACTCACATAATCGACGGACGTCTGGATCATTCACGGACGAGGGTATCGGCACGGAAGTGGTGGGAGACTAGTAAGGAGTAAGGAGTAAGGAGTAAGAGAAGTGACTGAAAACCTGCAACTCGCAACTCGAAAGATAGAGGCACTATGACAACGAACGAACTTATCGCCAACTCGAACAGATACATCATGGACACCTACACGCGTCTGCCGATTGCTCTGGTCCGGGGCGAAGGG
The DNA here is from genome assembly GCA_019314085.1 of Deltaproteobacteria bacterium. The sequence continues at coordinate 543 of JAFCZZ010000332.1, forward strand.
GCGCGGGTGTGGGATTCTGATGGGAAGGAATACCTCGATTTTCTGGCGGGTATCGCCGTGTGCGCCCTCGGCCATTCCGATCCCCTGGTGTCGGATGCGATCTGCGCTCAGGCCAAGATCCTGATGCACGTGTCCAATATATACCATATTGAACCCCAGGTCCGCTTTGCGGAACTTCTGGTTGAAAACTCCTTTGCGGATAAGGCGTTTTTCTGTAACAGCGGGGCTGAGGCGAACGAGGCTGCCATCAAGCTGGCGCGCAAGTATGCCCATGAGCATATGGACGGGGACCGATATCGCATCATAAGCATGAGGAATTCCTTTCATGGCCGGACCCTTGCTACCCTCGCGGCAACGGGACAGGAACGGATACAGAGAGGATTCGATCCCCTGCTGGCCGGCTTTGAATACGTCCCCTTCGACGACCTTTCTTCACTTGAACAGGCCGTCACGAAAGACGTCTGCGCGGTTATGCTGGAGGCCATACAGGGTGAAGGGGGGATCAAGATCCCGGAAGAGGGATACCTGGAAGGAGTCAGAAAGATATGTAACGCAAAAGGGGTCCTCCTGATACTGGATGAGGTCCAGACAGGCATGGGGCGTACGGGGGACCTGTTCGCGTATGAGAAGAGCGGCGCAGCGCCCGATATCATGACACTGGCCAAGGCCTTGGGGAATGGCTTCCCCGTCGGGGCCATGCTGTCCACCGACCGAGTGGCGGCGTCTTTTACGCCAGGGAGCCACGCGTCCACCTTCGGAGGAAACCCGCTCGCCATGGCGGCGGGACTTGCGGTCATGGATGCCCTGCTCCACAGAGGGATATTGGATAACTGTCGGGAGGTGGGGATGTACTTCCGCGAGAGGCTTGAGGGATTGAAGGAAGAGCATGCCATGATCAGAGAGGTCCGGGGGAGGGGCCTCATGATCGCCGTGGAGCTTTCCATCGAGGGGGCGGATATCGTGAAGAGGTGCATGGAGCGGGGACTGCTCCTGAACTGCACCGGTGGCACCATACTGCGGTTTGTTCCTCCCCTGATCATTACAAAGGGGGATGTGGACCAGGCGGTTGCTATCCTGGACGGGGTGATGCGAGACCTATGAAGAAAGATCTGCTGACAATCTATGATCTCGATGCCGGCGACTTTGGTGAGATATTCAAGAGGGCGGAGAGGCTGAAGTCCCTCTTCTACAAAGGTGTGGCGCACGAGTCCCTGCGGGGCAAGACACTGGGCATGCTGTTTGACAAGGCGTCCACACGGACCCGCCTGTCCTTTGAGGCAGGAATCCATCAATTGGGCGGGGCGGGTATATTCCTCAGCCGGCGTGATATGCAACTGGGAAGGGGGGAACCGGTCTCCGACACGGCACGGGTCATGTCCCGATACATCGACGGGATGATGATACGGACATTTGAGCAGGATCTGGTCGAAGAATTTGCACGCTCTGCCACGATACCGGTTATCAACGGGCTGACGGACCTGCTCCACCCCTGTCAGGTCCTGAGTGATCTCTTCACCACCATAGAGAAGAAGGGCGGATACGATGGACTGAAGATCGCCTATGTGGGGGACGGAAACAACATGACGAACTCCTGGATCAATGCCGCGGCCCGTCTCCCGTTTCATCTGGCTATCGCGTGCCCCGAGGGGTATGATCCCGACGGATCTATCCTGGAGCGGGGAATCCGAGAGGCGAAGGAGGGAGTAGAGCTCCTGCGCGCCCCCGCCGATGCTGTCAGGGGTGCCGACATGATATATACGGACGTGTGGGCCAGCATGGGTCAGGAAGAGGAGCAGGAGGCGCGGGTGGCAGCGTTCCAAGGCTACCAGGTGGATGAGAAACTGCTTGGCTATGCGAAGGGTGATGCAATCGTCATGCACTGTCTCCCCGCGCACCGCGGAGAGGAAATAAGCGCAGGCGTGATAGACGGACCGCAGTCCGTAGTTATTGATCAGGCGGAGAACCGCCCGCATGTACAGAAGGCGATTATGGAAATTCTTATGTCTGGAGGAAGCGAGCAGTGAACAAAGAAATAAAAAAAGTGGTCCTGGCATATTCCGGCGGTCTTGATTCGTCCGTCATTGTCAGGTGGTTGATTGAGACATATGGGTGTGAGGTTGTTACCCTCACCGGAGATGTGGGACAGAAGCAGGAACTTGACGGCCTGAAGGAAAAGGCGATTGCCACGGGGGCGGTCGAGGCATATGTGGAAGACCTGCAGGAAGAATTCGTGCGGGACTTTGTCTTTCCCGCCCTGCGGGCCAATGCGATATATGAGGGGAGATACCTCCTGGGTACCTCTCTGGCCCGACCGATAGTGGCCAAGCGACAGATCGAAATCGCCCATAAAGTGGGCGCGGATGCCGTCTGTCACGGGGCTACCGGCAAGGGGAACGACCAGGTGAGATTCGAGATGGCCTACATGGCGCTCGATCCCGCCATCACAATCATATCGGCCTGGAAGGATGAAAACTGGACCTTAACTTCAAGAGAGTCCATGATAGATTATGCCGAAAAATACAACATTCCCATAAAGATGACGAAGAAGAACCCCTATAGCGAGGATAGAAACCTCCTCCATATCTCCCATGAAGGGTGTGTTCTTGAAGACCTGTGGGAGGAGCCTCCTGAGGACATGTTCGTGATGAGCGTGTCCCCCGAGAACGCGCCGGATCGACCCACCTATGTGGAAGTTTCCTTCGAAAAGGGAAACCCCGTGGCGATTGACGGTCAGGCGATGGGCCCTGCTCAGCTTCTCGATCATATGAACACAATTGCGGGAGAGAATGGTGTCGGCAGGGTGGATATGGT
>JAFCZZ010000333.1 GCA_019314085.1 Deltaproteobacteria bacterium
TATGGGGCGACGCTCTTCTATCTGAAGGGGAGCAAGCTCGGATATGTGCGCATTGGTCATGAGACCGGTCTCGGCACGATGGACCTGTCACGGCTGATCGTCAAAAAAGTTGCTGTTTAATCATAGTCCTATGAAAAAACATACCATCCGCACCCTTCGACGACTTTCTCAGGGGATATTCCTGCTCCTGTTCCTTTTTCTCTTCATCCAGACGGAATCGAAGGGCCTGGACGAGCTGGGATATCCGGTCAGGATCTTCCTCGATTTTGATCCCCTCATTGCCGTCTCAACACTCCTTTCCGCCCACTTCATCGTGGCGGGATTTTTCTTCTCCCTGATCATCGTTGTCCTGACCATCCTTCTGGGAAGGGTCTTCTGCGGATGGATCTGTCCCCTCGGAGCACTGCACAACGCGGTCGGTTTTTTCAACAAGAGACGGCCCACGCCGGTGCACCGCAGATGGCATTCCCTGAAATACTATGTCCTCTTCTTTATCCTCGCATCGTCCCTCTTTACGGTCCAACTGGCCGGTATCATGGACCCTATTAGCCTCCTGATCCGGTCCCTCTCTCTGAGTGTCTATCCCCTGCTGAATTACCTGGCCAGGGCCTTTTTCGATACCATCTATGCTCTGAATATACCAGTGATCACCGACGGCTCCGAGTGGGTCTATGGCATACTGAAAAAGGCCGTTCTCTCGTTCGGACAACCGTACTTTCTCCAGGGGATTTTTATCGGTGCCCTGTTTTTCCTCATACTGGGGCTGAACCTGTACGAGAGGAGATTCTGGTGCAGGTATCTGTGTCCCCTTGGAGCGCTTCTCGGTATCCTTTCCCGATTTGCCCTCCTGAAGAGATCGATAAGCGAGGGGTGTACATCGTGCGGTGTCTGCGAGAAGGTCTGCCCGAACGGTGCCGTTATCGACAGGGACGGGACATGGAGAGGCCAGAAATGCCTGTACTGCATGGACTGTGACGATCTATGCCTCGAAGGAGCGATCAGTTTCGGATGGAAGGGGGGAGGGGAAGGGGTATCCATAGATCTGTCCCGCCGGAATGTTTTTGTGTCTCTCATAGCGGGTGTCGCCGTCGTTCCCTTATTGCGTATCGTTCCCCAGTCCCGGGCAGGCTGGTTTCAGCCTGCCCTGATCAGCCTCCCCGGCGCCCTGGGAGAGGATGAATTCCTCAAACGGTGCGTCCGCTGTGGGGAGTGCATGAAGGTATGCCTTACGAACGGTCTCCAGCCGACCCTGCTCGAGGCCGGGCTTGAAGGTCTGTGGACCCCCCGGCTCGTTCCGAAGATCGGCTACTGCGAGTTTCGCTACACCCTGTGCGGCCAGGTATGCCCCACGGGGGCGATACAAGCGCTGACGATCCCGGAGAAGGAGCGGACGAAGATCGGCATGGCGGCAATCGACACGGGGCGCTGCCTCCCCTACGCCTATGACATACCCTGCATCGTGTGCGAAGAGGTGTGCCCCATACCGGGCAAGGCGATATGGCTCGAGGTGGTAAAGGTTCAGCCGCGCGGGGGGGAAGAAACTATCCTGCAACTACCGAGGGTGGATGTCGAACGATGCGTCGGCTGCGGTATCTGTGAGGCCCGCTGCCCCGTCCAGGCACGCCCCGCGATTTACGTGATCAGTACGAATGAATCGAGATCGGACGGCAATCAGCTTCTGCTCAATCCGTAACCCTGCAGAGATTACCCCGGTAAGAGGAAGAAGGATCAACGTTCCCTGTCAAGGTCCCGCAGGCGTGGGTCATTTTTCGATAGGATGGTGCAGGACTGCATGGAATCATCAAATACAATAAAGGCCTTACCGGACTTAAGCTGCTTTTTGACCCTTTCAATCTTTCGTTCAAAGGGGACTTCAATCTCCCCGTAATCGGTCCCCTCGCGTAAGATAAAGGCTTCGATGACCGCCTCCAGGACTTCGGGGGATAATTGGTCATACGGGATCCTCACGGCCCCTCTGCTTTCCTGTTCCTGGTTCATTTTCTTTGCCATGTTTAGATTCCTGTGTAACAGGTGATCCCTTATACACACGTTTCTCCCACTTTCAACAAAAAAACAGAAAGAGGGCGAGCCGTCATATCCCCCTCGAAAGGGCATGGCTTTCTGTCAGGCGTAAAAAAGCTGCAGGGGAAAGAGTTTTCACCTAAAATGGGAAAAGGAGTCAGAGGCAGCGAAATTCGGTGGTCCGTGGAGAGGTGCCGATATGCAGACCGGTTAACTGTCCATTTTCACATCGCCGAGAAACACGATAAATTTCCGGAGCAGCTCTTCGTCGAAGCACCATCTCATCCCGTGATCGCGATCACCCCGCTTTGCATCCTTGCCCCTCGCTTTATCTTCCGGCTTTCCGATCATGATCTGCGCCGCCTTCATGGGGGGCATCGGATCTTTGTACGGTCGGCGGGATGTCATGGCCTCAAAGACGTCGACGATTCTCAATACACGGGCCAGGGTGGTTATGTTATGCCCCTCCAGGCCCATGGGGTATCCCCCTCCGTTAAAGTCTTCATGATGATGCACGATCCCTTTCATGACAAAGGGCGGGAGGTCCGCGTCGATAAGCATCGCCAGACTGGTGAGGGGATGGCGTTTCACGATCTCCCACTCGACCGCCGTAAGGGGCTCGTTCTTGTTGATTATCTCATGTGAGATGAACGCCTTGCCGATATCGTGCAGCAGGGCGCCGACCCCGCACTGCTTCAATATTTCCATCCGCTGTTTCTTATCGAATGCCTCATAATCCGGTGCGATCTGTTCCATGATGTCCGGGGTATGTCTGAGGAAGGCCACGGTAAACCAGAGGACCTTGGTGGCGTGTTCATATGTCTGGTAGTCGTGACCAATCATCTTCGCCAGGGCCTGAAGGGATTTTGATTCCGCTATGAATGCCAGGGCGCTTTCAACCATACGCTGTGTCCGGTGTATGGTGTCCAGATCCATAGTCCCCAGCCCCAGGGATGTTTCAAATGCATCCTTGACGACATTGGTGGAAACGTCACTGAATATCGAAGCCTTATTGTCATTCGACGAATGTGTGTCCTCAAGGATCGTCCCCAGGTTGGCCTCAAGATGCTGTTCGTACTTGAACTCCTCGTCGAGATTTATGAAGACCTCACTGTGTCCGCCCTCG
>JAFCZZ010000334.1 GCA_019314085.1 Deltaproteobacteria bacterium
ACGAATAATCAGATCGCCGTGCAGTACAGCGATGAGACATATGAGAAAGCTGTCATGGATTATCCGAACAATCCCAACGGGTCGATAGATGCCGTTGCGGGAATATGTGACGAAACGGGTCGGATATTCGGTCTCATGCCCCACCCGGAAGCCTACCTCCACTATACCAATCATCCGCGCTGGACGAGGGAGGACCTGCCTGAAGACGGAGCGGGTCTTTCGATTTTCAGAAATGCCGTCGATTTCATAAAAAAGGCTTTTTAACAGTGTACCTTCGATCCTGACGGTTCCGTAGCGGACAGTCGGGCATGATCGCACCCGGGTTTTTACCGGTCCCGAGGGGAGAAGGGCGGGTTCTCATTCGTACATAATGGTGGATCGCGCAAAATAATCTTACAATAATGTAATCTGCAGCAGTGCCATGATTGCAGTTCGCAGATAAAAAACGTAATATGGCCATACAAATCAAAGAGATAAAACAAAGCAACAAAATTGTATTTCTGGTATCAATATTGCTTGAGGAGGGTGGTTGCAATATGCCCCCCTTCGCTGATTGCGGCATAGTATAATTCCACGGGGAGGTATCTGACGTGAATGAAAGCGGGGATCGATCTATCAACTTTTCAAAGATGTCCGGACATGGAAATGATTTTATCATCATAGACGCCCGCACCCGGCATACCACCGAAGACTGGAGCGAACGGGCCCGTGTGTGGTGCAGGCGCCGGACATCCATCGGAGCCGATGGTATCCTGATAATCGAGCCCAGCTCCGTTGCCGATTTCAGGATGCGGATATTCAACGCCGACGGGAGCGAGGCGGAGATGTGCGGAAATGGCGCCAGGTGCGCAGCCGCCTTTGCCGCGCGCAGGGGGATTGCGCAATCCCGGATGGTTATGGAAACAATGGCCGGACCGATCGGCGCCTCTGTGCAGGACGATGTGGTCGCCATTCAGCTGACGAACCCGTCTTCCGTAAGAAATGAGGAATCCCTGGACATAGACGGCGGCAGCCGCTCTTTTTACTTCATAAATTCAGGGGTCCCGCACACCATTCTTTTCGGAGAGAATGTTGGGGAAATACCGGCGGATGAAGTGGCACGGATGGGCCATACGGTCAGGTTTCACCCGGCATTCGCCCCCGAGGGAACCAATGTCGATTTCGTGGAGATCCTCGGACCAGGCCGGATGCGCGTTCGCACCTACGAGCGGGGCGTTGAGGAAGAGACCCTCGCGTGCGGAACGGGAGCGGTGGCAGCATCCATCATAAGCAGCACCTTTAAAGGGGCGGGAGCCCCCCCGATCCATGTCGAGATGCCCGGAGGGACCCTTACCGTCGATTTCAAAAAGAGGGGCGACTCCTTTGAGGACGTATGGCTCAAGGGAGTGGTCGTGTTTGTATATGAAGGAAATGTACCCCTGTAACAACGGGGAAGTCACTTTGTTCAAAGAGGGGAATAGTATCGTGCCAGAAACGGAATGCGATCTGGATCGCCTCAGGGACGCGTGCGGGGTCTTTGGAATTTTTGGAGACCCGGAGGCTGCCCAAAAGACATACCTGGGGCTTTACGCGCTCCAGCACCGGGGGCAGGAAAGCGCGGGGATCGCCGCATCCGATGGAAAGAATATTGCCCTCCATAAGGGGATGGGCCTGGTGCGAGCGGTCTTTTCACACGCCGAGATCATGGCCGGATTGCCGGGGACATCCGCTATCGGCCACAACCGCTACTCCACCACCGGGGGATCCGGGCTGATAAACGCGCAGCCCATACTGATACAATTCAAGAAAGGCCAGATCGCCGCGGCCCATAACGGAAACCTGATCAATGCCCTGGCTCTCAGGAAACGGATGGAGGGGACGGGATCGATATTCCAGACCACATCGGACAGTGAGGTAGTCCTTCACCTGATCGCGCGATCCGAGAAGAACACCATCGAGGATATGGTCATCGATGCCCTGGGGCAGCTTGAGGGGGCATACTGTTTCCTCTTTCTCACGCCCACGAAGCTGATCGCGGCGCGTGACCCGTATGGTTTCAGACCCCTGTGTGTCGGCACCCTGGGCGATACCACCGTCGTCGCCTCCGAATCATGCGCCCTTGATATCATAGGCGCGCGCTATATCCGGAGCGTTGAACCGGGAGAGGTCATCAGTATTGACGCGCAGGGGATGACGTCCCGCAGGCTCCCGGACGCCCCCCGGAAGGCCTTCTGCATCTTCGAGTATATCTATTTTTCCCGGCCGGACAGCATCATATTCGGTAACAAGGTCGACAAATTCAGGCGGCGGCTGGGGAAGAAGCTTGCGGAGGAATCCCCCTGCGACGCGGATATCGTTATGAGCGTGCCCGATTCCGCCAACACAGCGGCACTGGGATATGCCCAAAGGTCGGGGATACGGTTTGAGATAGGCCTGATACGGAATCACTATATCGGAAGGACCTTTATCGATCCTTACCAGGACAAGAGGGTCCGCGACGTACGGATAAAATTCAATCCCGTGACCGGCGTGCTGGAGGGCAGGCGTGTCGTGGTTGTGGATGACTCCATCGTACGGGGAACAACGATGAAGCAACTGGTCCGCCTGATACGGGCCGGAGGGGCGGCGGCGGTCCATGTCAGGGTCGCGTCACCCCCGGTGCGGTGTCCCTGTTTTTACGGGATCGATATACCAAGCAGCAAGGAGCTGATAGCATCCACCCATTCCATAGAAGAGACATGCCGCTACATAGAGGCCGATTCGCTCGCGTACCTCTCGGTGCAAGAGATGCTGAAAGCTGTTCCAGACGGCACGATGCAATGCACGGCATGTTTCACCGGTGATTATCCAACGGCCATTCCGAAAGGGTTCAGCAAAGAACAATTCTCCATCGAGCGGTAGGATGGGCGATGCCATGGTTCTCTGGTATTGACGGGCGGGGCGGAAGTAGCCCCTGCCGGGAGTTGAGGTAAAACTGTTTCTCATACGACGTCGGAAATGAACCGTGTATGAGCGTATTTTTGAGATTAAAGGGCAAGAAATTATGACATACACCCTGCCTTCCCTGGCTAATGTAACGATGGAAGGCATAAAAGCCGAATAAATATTTATAGATCGGAGCATTTCCCCTTGATTTGAACCTCGTTACATGCTAAGCATAATGTAA
>JAFCZZ010000335.1 GCA_019314085.1 Deltaproteobacteria bacterium
CTTAAAGAGATTATCCTTTCAGAAGATTTTATCTCCCGTCATCGCCGATCACAAAAAGATTTCACTCGAGAACGACTCTTGCCTTTCCACACTGTGATCTTCCTCATGAATATGATCAAAGGCTCCCTTCAGGATGAACTGGATTATTTCTTCAAGGCCGTTCATGCTGAAGATGTCCCTGTAAGAACTGTCACCAAGGGCGCCTTCACCAGGGCCCGGAAGAAACTCCTTTATCAGGCATTCATTGAGTTAGGTCGGAATCTCGTCTCCTTCTTCTATCATCATTTTTCCTGTCGGAATTGGAAAGATTTTCGCATTCTGGCCATCGACGGATCAACAGCTAAGGTCCCCAGGACTAAAGATGTCGCCGATCATTTCGGGGCATGGAATCCGGCGAAGGGAGAGGCCTGTCCTCTCGCCAGAATTTCCCATCTGTTCGATGTATTAAACGGCATTGTCGTAGATGCCGTTATCAGTTCGAAGGAACAGGGAGAGCGATCCCTGGCTGCCTTGCATACGCAGCATTTGAAATCGGATGACCTTGTCCTTCTGGACAGGGGTTATCCCGCCTTCTGGCTTTTCGTTCTGATCCTCTCCCGGCAGGCTAACTTCTGCGCCAGGGTTACAGGAACTCACTGGAAAGAAATCAGGAAGTTCTACAATTCAGGGATGAAGGAAAAGATCATCACCCTACGTCCGAGCCCTCCTTCCATTGTTCAATGCAACCATCTGAATCTCCCCGTCTCTCCCATACAAATACGCGTCATCCGGGTCGAACTGGAAGGCGGAGAAACGGAAATCCTGATCACTTCCCTCATGGACGAGAACCTTTATCCCCATGAGATTTTCAAAGAACTCTACCACCTCAGATGGACGGTGGAGGAAAATTACAAAACCGCCAAATGTCGGATCGAGATTGAAAACTTCTCAGGCAAATCCGTTGAATCCGTTTATCAGGATTTCCACGCCAAGGTCTTTGCCATGAATCTCACCGCTGCCATAACTCACCCGGCCCAGGACATCATAGCCGGGGAAAGCAAACAGAAAAAGTACACATACCGGATAAACGTCACTCAGGCACTCTCCAAAATGAAGGACTCTATAGTTCTTCTGTTTAAACGTTCAAACATCATGGAAATTCTGAACAAGTTGTTTGACCTGTTCATCATGACCGTTGAACCCGTCAGACCGGGTAGAAAATATCCAAGAAAACACAGCGTACAGAAAAGGGGGTTCTATCCCTGTTATAAACCGATTCGTTAAGTCAATGACATTGACTTACTAATAGTAAAGGTCTGTCCATGGAGAACAGCCTCTTTATGCCTTGGCATCGTGCCGTACGGGGAGGCGTACGGCACCCGGCTAACAGGGGCAATCGTTCTCTCGGGTATGGGGATAGATGCGGTTAAATCTTTGTCCAGGTCTGAGAAACGGTGGCTGCAGCGAGAGCTTGCGCGCCCTTGGAGGGCCCGGAAGTGGTGGGTCATCAGAATAGGGCCAACAGGACGGAATGTGCTGAGTCCTTTGGATCTCACCCCCTTTCGGTTATCAGAAGAGCAGGATACCGATGATCGACAGGATGATCCAGCGGAAGAAATCGATAAGGGGGTTCAGAATACCGAAGAAGAGGAGGGCGATGATAATAAAGAAGCCATAGGGTTCGAGACGAGAAAGGGGGTACTGAAGGCGGTCGGGAAGAAACCCCATCAGGATTTTGGAACCGTCGAGGGGCGGGATCGGGATCAGGTTGAAGGCCGCCAGGATGATATTGATATGGGCCATGTAGTAGAGCGCCGTCCCGGCTATGCTCTGATCGGTGGGCGTGAACAGTCGAAGCAGCAGGATCGAGAGGAAGGCGAGGATCGTGTTGACGATAATCCCCGCGGACGAAACCAGGATCAGCTCCCTGCGGCTCCCATGCAGGTTGGCGAAATTGACGGGGACGGGGCGAGCCCAGCCGAAGCCGACGAAAAAGAGCATCAGCGTCCCCACCGGGTCGAGATGCCTCAGCGGATTGAGGCTGAGTCGACCCATCATCTTGGCGGTGGGGTCCCCCATCCGGTAGGCGACCCACCCGTGCGCCAGCTCATGCAGTATAACCGAGTATAAGAGCGGCACCGCTATCAGGACAAAGGTCAGCGGGTCCTTTATCAAGAGATTGATCAGTCCCATCTATTCACACCATCGAGGCAGGGCGCGACACGTCTCGCCGCCCTTACCCTCCTTCCAGAGGTATCGACTCTCACCTGTTTCCTAAAACGATATAAGAAGCTCGGGACAAACGCAAATCATATCTGAAACGGAGGTTACGGGAGAGCTGTTGTCCCCTTTATCCCCGGCATATGTTCCCAGGCAGGAGGCGGAACACCGATATCCACATAATTACTACTAAAGAATCCCCCTAAAAAACCGATAATACAGCCGAGAGTCTTCTCGTGTCTTCCTCGGTAGCAACATACGCAAGTTCTTGATCAGGATTGAAGGGGGTATCCGATCCGAATGCTGAGAAATTTAAACCTGAGTGTCAAGCTGATCGGCGGATTCATGATGATAGGACTGCTGCTTCTGATCGGCGGTTTTGTCGGATCGCTCGGAATCTCCCATGTGAGCGGTGATCTGAAATCGTTTTCGGAGGGCCACCTTCCGGGGATCTACCATCTTGCCACCATGGCAGAGGCCCAGCAGAACATAGCCGTGATGGAGCAGTCGCTTCTGACCCTGCAACCATCGGACAGAGACGGCAAGAAACGGTTGTTCCAAAGATTGAAGAGGCCTGGGGCCGTGCCGAAGAGAGCAGAAAGCGATACAATGCCCTGCCCCAAACGGGTGACGTGGCGAAAGGTTGGGGCGCCCTGAACCCGGCATGGGAAGCCTGGCAGCGGGATCATAACAGGCTTATTCAACTCGTAAAAGAGGGAAAACAGGAGGAGGCTACGGCCCTTTCTTCCGGTCCACTGGCAGATTCGTTCTCCGCGGCAGAGAGACGTCTACGGGAGCTATCGAGCCTCACCGTTGGACTGGCTGAAAAAGCCGGAAAGGCCGGCCATACCCAGGCATCGTGGCTGAAAATAACAGCCTTGGCCGGTACGGCGGCCGGAATCCTCCTGGCCCTCTCCCTTGGAATCTTCTTCGCCCGATCTATC
>JAFCZZ010000336.1 GCA_019314085.1 Deltaproteobacteria bacterium
CCACGATATCGCCGTAGAAATCATTCGGTATTTTGTCGTGAACCTTTTCGTAGCTAGCGAATTCCTTGGAGAAGATGGGGACGCCTTCCTTGTCCTGCTTGTATCGCAGGTACAGTTTTCGCGTCCTGGCCCCCTCGGAAATGTCATGTTCTTTGATGAGGTCATGGAGCATTTTCGAAACGATTAACTCGTTATCGGCCGCTATCGCATTTACTATGTCGGTGGTTGTCTGGGGCATGTTACTACCTCCGGGGTCTATATCCCCTGAATCCTGGTTTGATTATCGGGGCGGAGTTATAATCTAACTCGGTTATAATATATCTTAAAACATCCGGCCCGTCATCGTCCACCTTCAGCGGTTCTTCCTTGTACGGTTTTCCGTCCTCGTATGGCCGCCACCGATAGGTTCCAATCTGACGTATCAATTCGGTGCACGTATCGAAAATCATCACGCGGGGCCTGCCGTCGATCTGTTCTGCCATTCGTTGCGCGGTGTATTCAATCCCCAGCTTCACTGCCTTATTTGCCGGTTTTGTCGAGATATCATGAGACTCATATTCAAGCCGTTCCTGCGCGTCATGATCCGAAACAGTCCAGATATATTTTTCCCCTTTGTCGATAATCTTGCCATCTGCGTTTTTCTTTTCGCCGGACAATTCCTTTATCTTTTGGGCATGGTCATTTATCAGAGTATGTGATTTGAAGTACTCGCGGTAGATATAGAGCCTGCCGTCTGGATCTACCGCGCCCCACAACATGACAAACGGATGGACGGTCCCGAAGTCGATACCGCGGACTCTCTGCCAATCTGCCGGAATCTCGAACGGCTTACAGGTATGCTTATCTCGTTCGAATCCTTCGTAGATTATTCCCTCGGCAGCTACCCATAGGCCCTTGATTCTACGGTCATACCACATGCCTTTTGGTGTATTCCGTTTTACGGTTTCCACGTATTCAGCGGAAAGCGTTTCATTGTCTTCGAGGTTGAAATGGAATGACTTGATTGCCAGGTTGCCGTTGACATCGGTAAGTCCACTCCGGTCTACGTAATCGGTCTTGACTGTATGATAGGGATGGTCCGGGTTTGTGTCCCAGAATATCCTGGAACCGTTTCCGCTGCATCGCTGGAACGCCTCGACGATACTATTCGGATGGTGAGTAGTTACCTCGTTCGCATACCAGCCATACCCAGTCATTCCTTGCATGGGCTTATACGAATTCTCTTTATCGGTTCCGAAACAATTCACTTTATGAGGGCCGAGATTGAATCTGCCGAATTGATCCAGGGTGATATTCTTGCCGGTAATATCTGCCAGCGGCTTTACTATGTTTCTCTCAACCGAACCGATGGTATACCCGGTAACAATAAAATCCTTTGATGGCTTTTCGAATGAGTAAACGTGCGACAACCACAACATATTATCTGCATGGGTTTTGCCGGAACGGACAGCGCCTTCAAGGATAAGATGGCGCGGCTGATGGGCATTGAAATACTTGATAATCTCGTATTGTTTATCGCAAAGAGGGCCTTTCATTTGCTCTCAATGGTTCCGATTGCGCGGACCGCTGCCGCCAGTTCTTTCGCGGTGTCATCGTAGCTGTTCAGGACTCGGTTTCGACGACAAAATACCCAAGCCCTGACTTTAGAAGTGCCGCTATCGCCTTATCGTCGGGGGTTTCCTTGCCTCTCTTTAGCGCCTTCCTGAACTCGGGATAATCTTTTTTCCATTTGTGAAAAGTAGATTCTGCGATCTGAAACCGAACCGCCATGTCCTTGTCGATCATTCCGTGCATAGCCATAAGTTCAACGGCAAGCGGCGCATACTTGGCATGATACACAGTCGGCCTGCCTGCCTTCTTTTTCACGGCTGGTTTTTTCTTTTTCGCCATAACAAAGAGTATGTATACAAAACTACACATTTACAATAGGCAAAAGAATTCGAATTATTTTTCATTAACCTATTGACGTTTACCGTAATGCAATATAATATAATAGATAACAATGATTAAGGAGAACGAAATGATAACGCAGACTTTTGAAAACAAAAGGCTTGGCTTGAAATCACATGTAATTATGATGAGGTTCAACAAGAAAATTCAGTATGGCGTGGACGTATTCAATACCGCAGAGCATGAGTTTATTCCGCATGTTGAGTTTTTTCCTACTGAAAAGAAAGCAGTTCGATATGCCAAGATTTGCGTAGTGTAAAGAAAGAGCCCCCGGCTAAACTGGGTCCGGGGGCTGCTTTTTTTATTCTTTGTTTTTATTCCACGCTATCAGCTGCCGAACGCGTCGCATATTTTTGTCAATGTCAACCGAATGTTTCTTCTCCAGCTTTCCTTCTTTGCAGTTGGGGCATTCATCGCCTGAGTGATCCTTGCCATCATTGGGCATGGCTTCTATTCCGCATTTCGCGCAAGTCAATTTCGTATTCATCTGGACCATAAAATTATTCAGTTCGATTTCCGGGTTCTCACTTTCGATAAAATTGTATCCTACGGGATCGTCTGCCGTTTCGATAACGTAGCAGCCGATGCTGGCCAGGTACCGATCCGCATGTTTATGTACCCATTCCTGTTTTCGCTTGGTGCCTTTCCTGCCTTGAGTGAGCACGACTTTATTCACGTCCATGTAGGGCATTTCGGTAATCGTGCCGTGGTCCGTGGTATACGCCGAACTCCCGAGTAGCCGCCATGCCGAGATCATATTTTTCTTGTAGAAATTCATAATCTTGGTTGAATGTAGTCCGTTATTACTCATGACGGGCTTGTCTTGGTTCCGGCGGATCTCTTCCGGCGTGGGCGGTACGAACGGGTGAATATGTTCTTCCCACTCGCACGGTATCACTACCGGAGGTGCATTCCCGCCCAGTTCTGCCACGGTTTCCGGTGTTTTGACCGTGTAGCTGGTAAACCTTGATTTGCCCGAATGGAACCCAAAGTCACAACCGGCGAGAAACATAACGCCGTACCCGAGGCGGTCGGCAGCAAACAACTGCAACGGCGGGCTACAGGCGAAGATTGTAACCTCGGTACGTATCAGCATATTGAATATGGCCTTGTTTCGATCCCCGACCCGTTCGGAATACATATTCCGCTGTGTGGTAGCATAAAACGAATCGGGCCTTCCGGAATTCTGCCGGTACAGGAGTATGTCATTCGGCCATTTCTCGATCAGATCCGGCCATACTCCCGGATGCGTGATAAGTTTAGTCCTGGTACGCGACCAGTTATAACCCTCAACTTCGGCCCAACTCTCGAACGGATCGAGTGCCACAATGTGAGTCGGTTCTATGCCGTGATACACCAGCGAGAGGGCATGAGAAGGCGAGCAGATAATCCCGCCTTGCCACAATTTCAGCGCCGGCATTGCATCGTCCAGGCTAGGCCCCGATCCGATGATGAAACACGGCACACCGCCAACCTTCGGTTCGTCGTTCAGATCCCTTGCGCGGCCGTCGGCAATCAGCCGGCGGATGGTATGCAGGTTCACCCCGGAATTATATTCCTCGTGGATAAGCTGCTTAGTAGCTGTCCCGGCGTTGTATGTGTCCGAATTGCTTCGGATACTGGACTCGTTGTGCATGTCGTTAATTGTTTCTACGATTTCTGTTTCGGGCCTGCCAAGTTCTTTTTTCAACGCGGCGTTCTCGTTTTGTAGTCTTTCTACCCCGTCGCCGATAGTGTCCAGTTTCGAGAGAATGACTTCCCCCTTTTCTTCAACGCTACTTTTCTTTGCCATATTCGTAATAAACCTCCGGGCCTCGGCCCTTTAATATTTTGTGTTCCATGAACAATTCCACCATCTCTAAATCCTGATCATCGTCTATGTCATAAGTCTGCCACGCCCGACACGGCACGTAATACAACATCGCAGTACCGAGGATCATTGCATAAGTGACAATATCCCCGTCAACCTCGTCGTCCTTTATCGCCGTGGACTCGAAGTACCATTCTACCTTCCTGTTCGATTCCCGGTACCTGTCGGCCCACATGATATTCATGGCACCAGCCGGGATGATAGCCTTTTTACTCTTGTCAACATAGTGCATTATGCAGATTTTTTCTTCCGGCTTCCGTATCCGTCGGTACGAAACTACTTCCTGGACCTCTGCGCCCAGGACCACCTGCTTGCC
Organism: Deltaproteobacteria bacterium; assembly: GCA_019314085.1. Next base: position 4,137 of record JAFCZZ010000336.1, read on the forward strand.
GACTCCAATAGGCATATCCTCGGCCTCCTGGAAACGTTCATACAAACGGTCTATGTCATCGGGAAACAGCAACGGGCTCGTTGCCAATTTGCACAGAAACGGCTCATGTGTGGTATGAAGATCTAGAACGTCGAGCGCGTGTTCAAACGGCACGTTTGCCGCGAACGCCTTATCCTGTAACCATCCCGGCCGCCAAATAATCTTCGCGCCGTACTGTTCACATATCTCCGCGATTTCGGGCGACTCGGTACTGACATACACCTCATCGATACAATGGGCAGCCTTTGCTTGGATGACCGACCACGCTACAAGGGGAATCCCGCAGATTTCCCTGAATGCCTTACGCGGTAGCCTGACTGATGTCGCATGCTGTGGGATAATGCAGATCATTTTTTAGCCGTTTTCGGTTTCGGCTTGTCGGCCTTCGGTTCGGGCGCGTCCGGTTCCTGGATTGGTTCGGGGATCTCGTTGCCGACCGAGATGATATACATACCGCCGC
>JAFCZZ010000337.1 GCA_019314085.1 Deltaproteobacteria bacterium
AATATAAGTGAAACCGACGTCGCGCCGGGGTCGGCGTTACCGACGCTCTTTTCGCCGATATTCTTCGCCCTGCCGAACCTGGCCTGCATATCCTTAGTCGCCGCGGCCCCTTCTTTGGCAGCCCGGGCGCCCCTCTCTAACGCATCCTTAATACCCGCCCCTTCGCCAGCGGCCTGTTGCACCGCCTCAACCGCCGGAACAAGCGCATCGAGCATAGTCTTGTCGCCGGGTTTTGCCTTGGTGAGCGTCTTCACCGAAGCTAATCCCGCCTCGAACATCGCCGCAAGCGTCGCGGCGTCGATAGCATCCTTGCCGTCGGCTGGCTCGCCCATCCCGCCAAAGAAGCTGCCGAACAAAGGCCCCGCCGCACCGCCGTCGACACCCATGACCGCCCAGCCAATATCGCTCAAAAGCGTCTTGATATCGCCGCCCCTGGACTCGTCGATGGTCCTGGCGACGATGCCCATCCCCCGCAACATCGTCGTACCGTGATCGCCATCGCCGCCGAACGAGTCTAATTTGCCTAACATCTCATAATTACCCTCGATCTGCCCAACAGCACACCGCAGCATCACCACCAACTCATTGTAACCGATCATCTGTGTCATAAGCCAATCATACTACACGCCCGGCCAGACAATTTCAAGACCCCACCCAAAATCCCCACAAAAACACGAAAAACAGCCAAAACGACTTTTCCGCAAATTCGCATACCTGAATTTCCCCCCGTAACCCCGGCACCCACCCGCGACACTGTCATTCCGAGCGCAACAGTTGTCATTCCCGCGAAAGCGGGAATCCACAATCTACAATCTGAAACCCGCTCCACCCCGCAAACTCCTCATTATCCATCATTCATTTCCCCACCACCATCGTCAAAGGCCGAGTCCACAACGTCCTCTAAGTCCATTTCGTCCACAAAGCCCCCACCGATCGCCATTGCAAGTCAGACCCTTCAAGGCAAACTATAGTCAGCCAACCTGTCCCACCGGCACCTTAAGCAAAACCAAAATCCCGCACCAATCAACCACAATATGCCGCTCACCCTACGTCTGTCATCACAGCGTAATTTGGCATCTTTGTTTCAATTACTCATGTCTTCCACTCGTCATCCCAAGTGTCAAGGAACATAGGAGGCACTATCTTACCCTCTATTACTTTCCGTTTCTTACGCTCTTCAGCATGTGTCGCTAGTGATAAGTAGATCAAGGCCGCTCTGCCAAGATGAAATAGCTTAAATGTCTTCTGGATGAAATCATCCCTTGAGATTCTGGTAATTCCTCTCTCCAAGCCATCACCCATTCCCTCAACATCAGACATATCATATTCAGTAATTGTCAGATACTTGTGTTCCAGACTGTTTCGAATGGCTGCAATGTCATTGGCTTCCGGTTCCATGGCATCAGAGAACTCACTCCGTCGTTCCGAAAAGTCCTTGGCAAGCCAGAATAACCCTCTCATTGGCCAGTTCTGAAGTTTGGCAAATCTCTCGTGGAGACCTTTAGATTTCTTCTGGTCCTTGTACCAGAGAGTTCTGAAGCTTATTCTTCTGTCTTTGACATCAAGTTTCAGATATTCATTCAGAAAATACGCTATCTTGTCGAACAACGAGTACGCCACTCGAAAACCCACCTTAGCCTTCTCTGTATTCAGTCCGTAACAAGGGTATTCCAGTGTATTGTAAAGCAAGACTCCCTTGTCTGAGAAGTGTGCCCCGTCCGCCTGAAGGCTTTCGTAGAAGATGTATCTTGCCGCCACATATTCTTGCTTAATTTGATTGTAGAAAGAAAAATATGAGGGCGGAACCCCAGAACTTTCTTCTACTGGCACATATAGTGACGGACACGTCAAAATATCACGCGCTGCAATATTATATGCTCCCAAATCATTTAAAGGATTAAGAAACAAACGATGTTCAAGACACCATTTCCGATAAAGTCTCTCAGACTCATGGTCGCCTAACTCATAATCATCCAATTCCAGCTTTCCCTCAAAAAATTCTTTGCTTCCCCAACTTTCTATCTGCTTGAATGTTTGTTCAAAACCCCGCCTCGTTGCTTCATGAATAGCCTTGTCCTTTAGGCCTCTTCTCAGGAGTTCATACGCAAATCTCAGGAAGATCTTGGCGTGGCCATCATCATACAGAGACTGCATATACGAAATAAGCCCAAGCCCCTTGTTCGCTAACGCCATCCCAAATGAACTATACGCCCTGAGCGCCCTGTCCCAACTCTCGATAGCTTCCACAAAACGGCCAATATGATTCAGAGTATTGGCCATATTTGTATTCGCTTGACAGAAACGCCCCCTATTCCTATCAGACTGGCGGAAAAAATTGTTAAAACACCTGAAATTCAGAATCTCTTTCTCTATCTCAACTTGCTCCCACTCCCAGATCGTTTGCGGATCGGCATGTTTCAACACCCTTAAATGCGACCAAGCATTCCCGACGAAATAATGCGCTACACTCCTCTGCGAAGCTGTTACATCTCTCGTAAGGAGAAGTTCCAGTTCGCCAATCGCGCGATCTAATCCCTCCTTCATTGATAGATCACACGATACATCTATCAACCTCCCCACGGCCTCAATCTCCTTGTCAACATCAAGATAATAAAAGTCCTTCTGCATAAGGCGCTCATAGATTACTACGAGTTGCTCACTCGTCATTTGCCCCTTCCCATCCGCATCACCTGTGGCCACGTGCCTTCTCCTTTACATGCACTTGAGTTCCAATTGCTTCCCAAAACCAAGGACAGTTAGTCGTGAGCCATTGGGAGTCTTCTGGCATTTCAAAATCATCCCCCCTGATAATCTACGAAGGCATCGAGACCTTCCTACGCCGCTGTCCTCTGTCCCTTGGCAACCATGAAATACAAAGGCCGCCGACGGTGTGAAAATGACAGGCTCAGGTACAAATAACCATCTTTCTTCATCAGCTCTTCGATGTCTTCGTTAATTCGAGCCAGTCCATTCCAGATTTCACCAGGTCGAATTACCTCTGGCACTTTCCCAAATCCGTGAAGACCTCCCTTGATATAGAATTGGTTTTCAGACTTGCAGAAAGCCTTCTTGATTCTCGTTGACCAGTGCATAACTGCCTGTTTCGTAATCGTTGTGGGCCGGTCTCCAGTATTGC
>JAFCZZ010000338.1 GCA_019314085.1 Deltaproteobacteria bacterium
TTTACGTAGAGATAGGCGAAGAGGGAGATGAATATCAGCTCGGCATACATGCCGAAGGGGTTTATGGAAGGGGTAGAAGGTGGAGATTATCCGCCTACATCAAGGGAGAGATCAGCGGATTAACGACTCCCGACTATCTGGTATTACTGAATGATCCTCCGGGGAACGTAAAGTTCAACCGCCATATTGTGCAGTCCACTGACGACTGGGACGGGATAGACCCGACTGAGCCGGAGGCCCTGGAAGAAGATATCATCATTGATGCTCCGGATGTCGACGCGCCGGAAGATGTGATATACGATGCCTACGATCTGGAACAGCAGCTGGCCTTTCTGGACAGGCTCGGCGCGAGGGAATATAAGATACTCAGTCTGTTCGCGTCGTTCAAGGAGAAGCTCGTTATTCTCTTTGGGGGAGAATAGTAAACGCGGATTTAACGGATTGGTTACGAATTAGACGGATGATACATGGTACGAAAGCTGCAGGCTTCAGGCTACAAGCTGCAGGCTTAACGTAACACGATATACGACATACGAAATACGATATACGAAAAAACAGTGACCTACCAACGTGACACGATAAACGGATATGTTTTGGAGCGTGGGTTACAACATTTTTGGTTTTTGATTTTTTATTTTTAATTTTTTAACGTGGTAGGGCAAATGAATCGAAATGACAGACACCTCCTGAAAATCTTCGCCATCATGAGCATTTTGATGTTCATGATGGCGAAGTCTGTCTTTTCTCTCCCCGAGGTCGAGGAAGTCGTTTCCGGCAGCGCTGATATACAGTGTCCGGAGGCGAACTCGATGACCATCAACGCCACCGATAATACCATCATCAATTTCACTTCATTCGACATACTTGAAAACGAATCGGTTTTTGTGACACTTCCATCGGTTGATTCCAGGATACTCAACAGGGTGACCGGGAACGACGCGAGTGACCTTTTCGGGGCGCTTAGCTGTAACGGGCTCTTCATCCTCGTTAATGAATCGGGTATCCATGTTGGGCCGAATGCGCAGATCGATGCCGGCAGACTAATCCTTTCTACAAGGGATATCACCGATTCGAACTTCCTTAGCGGCAATTATCTCTTTCAAAAGATGTCACAGCAGCAACTGGATATGCTTTTGTTGAACGAGGGAACGATAAACATAACGGAAGGAGGATATGGAGTACTTATAGCGGGCGCGGTCGAAAACAAAGGCATTATTACCGCGCCCGCCTCAAAAATCGCCCTGGCCGGAGGCGACGCGATACGGCTGGATATAGCGGGAGGTGGGCTTATTTCCGTGGCTATAGAGATGGAGACGGCCTCCACGATAATGGATTACCAGGGGAATCCCATCACCGACCAGATCAAGAATACGGGCACGCTTGAGGCGAACGGCGGGACGGTAATCCTGAAGGCGGAAAGTGTGGCCGACGTGTTCGAGAAAGTGATAAACCTGGAAGGTTTTGTCACGGCGAATACGGTGGAACAGAACGGCGGGACGATACGAATCGTAGCCGAGGGCGACGTAAGGACGAACGCCGAGATCAGGGCGACTAATATCGAGATAGGAGATCCCTCGCAGGTTACCCCGGACAACCTTATGATGGACGGCGGTTTTCTTCAGGCTGAAGACACCATTTCGATACAGGTTGCCAATGACATAGTGGTGAACATCGTAACGGCCGAAGAAGTCAACCTGACCGCGGGCAATTCCATAGACAAAAGGGACGATCCCGCGGCGATTATAACCGGAACGAGGGTTAACCTGAAGACAAACAGGTTCGGAGGGGATTCACGGCCCTTGAATATTGACGCGAGCGAATTGATCATAAACCGCGCGAGCGGTGTTATAGATATTGCTGAAAGTACAGGTATCGGGACAAGTGTCCTTTTGCGAGGCCCACCCGCAGGCTTTGGCGAGATACAATACAATAAAGGCGCGTCCCTTACACTGGACGCGGAAAAAGTCATCATCTCCGGCACCGATCCTTCCTATTTATACGGGGACATCACCTTCAGCAGCCTCGAATGTACCGTCCCGGACAAGATCATCTATTTTGAAGCAGGAAAAACCTTCACCATACGCGGCACCCTGAAAACACAGGGCGCCTACGCGCGGCACGTAAAACTCCTTTCATCCGAACAGGGTACCCAATGGAACATATATCCGCAAAGCACGCGGGACCTTACCTATACATGGGTGGAGGACTCCCTCAATCTAAGCACCGAAAAGATCATGATGACCGAATCCACGAACAGGGGCAACTGCACCGGCTGGGACCCGACGGGAACATGGACGGGCGCGGTGAACAGCCTCTGGTCAAACGCGGGAAACTGGGACGACCTCGGCGGCGCTACACCGGGAGCGGGGGATTCGGTACTGTTTGACGGCACAAGCGCTGTTGATTCAACCATAGACCCCGGATTTGCCGGCACCATTGATTCCATGACAATTAACGGCTACACCGGCACGATCACCCAGAACACGGGTCTTACCATAACGGGAGACTATGCTCAATCTTCAGGGACGTTTACCTGTACCGATCCTGCAAACAACAGTTTCTCCGCCGGCGGAAGTTTCTCCCTGCCCGGCGGCACGTTCAATCGCTACACCGGCACGGGTATAGATGCCCTCAACGCCTACATGATACGCGACGTCTATGACCTGCAGGCAATAAAGTGCAGTCTAGCGTCTCATTATGCGCTGAACAACAATGTTAGCGCTTCAGGCACCACAGTTTGGAACGAAGACCAGGCAAACCCCGGGACTTATTTCGGGTTTGAGCCTGTTGGAAATGCCGCCGCAAAGTTCACCGGAACTTTAAATGGCGCGAATTTCACGATCAGTGATCTTTACATCGACAGGCCTGCCACTGATTATGTGGGGTTGTTCGGGTACACATATAACCAGGTCAGAGATATTGCCACTCTACAGAATGTCGGCCTTGCGGGTGGCAGCGTAACAGGTAATGACTATACAGGAAGTCTGGTCGGTTGTCATCAATGCATACGTTCAGTATTGTCCGACTCAATAACAAACTCACAAGCTATAGGGGTAGCGGTGAATGGGGGCATGTATGTTGGGGGGCTGGTTGGTCAGATCCGTAAGTCGAATTCTGATACAGTGATATCTAA
>JAFCZZ010000645.1 GCA_019314085.1 Deltaproteobacteria bacterium
GGCATCATGGCCTGCTCTGTGCCACGGCCTGGGGGACGGGGCGGTGTCAGGCCGCCCGGCGGGGGATCTCCTGCATAAGATACCACATGTACGCCTGGATGAAGTGGACAGAACGGCAGACAGGGAGGAGGTGCGGACAGGATGCCATCAAGGACGAGATCGGGGGCCTCCTCATCGAGGAGGAGGAGGACGTCGACCGGTCCATCGACCGGATCGTCCGGGAGGCAGAGGAGAAGTAGGGGGTGATCCGGGATGGAGAACAGGGCAAGGGAACTGAGGAGGAAGAGGCGAGGCCTGGAACGTCAGGTCTGCAGCAGCTGCCGGCGCCGGCTCCTCCTCGTAACCCCTGATCTCGAGCAGGAGGTCCGGGCAGTCCTGGACGGGTTGGATCCGGACTCCCGGGCGGCGGTCGATGAGGAGTTCGAGATGCATGTTGTGGACCGCGGGCTGCTCCCGGTCCTCACCCTCCCGGACGGTGCAGAGGTCATCGGAGATAGGCTATCTCTGGAGGCGTTCAGGCGAACGGTTGAGAGCGCCGGCCCGGAAGGTGAGCAGGAGATGAGGTGATAGCATGGGAGATATCGCGGCTGAGCGATAGGATGAGATTGATCACTGACCACCTCTATCTCAGGATCTGGAGTGAGATAGACGAGAGCGGTAAGCGGATCTACTCGAACGAGCGGGTCCGGGAGGCGGAGCTCCACCTCCGGCTCTATGAAGACCAGGAGTATCAGGAACTCAGGGAGAGGCTGCAGGAGGTGGAGGATGAACATAACGATCTCCTGATCGAGCTGCAGAGACTCCGCGATAGGAGAGAAGCACTGGCGGTCGAGTCAGGCCTCCTCTCCCCTCGGTCCGATGAGGAGAGGTGATCTTGATGGTTGACTGGTTCTGGGTCGGAGAAACCGCAGCAGACATCGCGGTTTTCGTGCTGCTTCTCGTGCTGCTGTCCCCTTACCTTGGCCTCGGGTGGACGTGCTGCTGTGTGGCCGTGGGGATAGCTCTGGGGGCGATCTGGTCGGTGATGAAGTGCTGTTACTACTGGCGCCGTCGTTGACCCCGCATACAGGACCGCAAGGCGGATCAACCGCGGGGAGCGGGTGAAGAGGTGAGGTGATGGTATGGGAGAGAACCAGATGACAGAAGAAGAACTGCTGGCGGATTTCTTCCGGACCTCATCTAACTGCTGGGGGTTGAAGTTCTTCCCCTGCTACGTGCTCAAGGGTGACTCCCCGGTCGAGCTCATCGAGGAGGAGGACTGCTGGATGGTGGTCCGGGTTCGAGCGGCTCCAGCACTTCTCTGACGACCTGGGGTACTGGGGGAAGGACTGCTCCACATTAGATGAGGCGGTCAGGGTGTACATGGATGTACACAACAGGATCACCGGAGGGTGAGGAGAGCGGGTGACCTGATGGATTGCGCATAATTGATATTCTGCGCAACCACCCTCCTGGATCACATGTACTAGTACCCCCCCCTATCGGTTGTATCGTTAAACCGTTAATCCTACCCTCTTTTGTAGATCCAACGCCGATCTGTTACCGATAGAACTATCAGGGGAGCGTGAGGACCTGACCAGCCACCGCCGCGGCAGCTGCAAGGGACCATCAGACCTGTTCCCCGCATACGCGGGGGTAATACCAATTTTACACAGATCAGCAGGATATTAGTAGTTAGAATCAATCTGACCCAGCGAGCTGATCCAGCTGATTGTTGTACTCCTGCCGCATCCTCTCCCGTGCCCCGTCATCATAAAGGATCCCGTGCATCTCATCGAGAGAGAGAACGACAGCGAGCGCCTCCCCCCTCATCTCCCGCGGGACGTTCAGCCATCGCTGTGTCCAGACGTAACGCCGGCCACCAAACACCTTGGCTTTTGGTCCTGACTCCCTGATGCGTTCGATCTTCATGCACCCTCTCTATCAACTTCAGATGTGATGAGTCTTTCTACTGTAGAATCCACACTGTCGGAGATACCGGGTGTGATCCTCTGCTCTCCTCTGTAAAGGAGATCCAGGATCCAGGTCACGCTCTCCCCGGCAGAGGGTGGCGGTCCTCTCCGGGAGGGATGGCAGCCTGGAGAG
>JAFCZZ010000339.1 GCA_019314085.1 Deltaproteobacteria bacterium
CTTGGATTCTTTGCTCTTCTTCTCCTGGGCTGCCCTCTTCTCGACCTCCTTCTTTATCACTACCTTCTCTCCGCCCTTCTCGATGATGTCCGGGTAGTTCCTGATGATCCTCATTATTGTCTGGACAGTGAAGGGGCTCAAGCCGAGTCTCCTGCCGATCTCTGTAGATTTCGTTACACCTTTCTGCATGAGGTACTTAACGGCGTTGATGGTCTCCTCGGTGAAGCACGGACCCGTTTCCTTGATACAGATAGTCCTGCCCAAACCCAGCCCCAGCACTTCTGCTCGTTAGAATACTTAAAATGGTTACAGTATTTGGTACTAATGAAGGGCTGAAGTAGACAAAGGACCTGTATTCTGGAGCCGGAGCAGTAATGTCGCGGGTTGTCTTCATGCAACCGCGGGTTCGATGTTGTTATGTATGCTGCACCGATGTGTTGTCTCAAGAACCTATGGAGAAGTATGGTGGACGAACGCTGTTAAAAATGGTGGTTGTTAGAAGGTTGAGCGTCAGCACTTCTTCTTTATGAGCTTCTTGAGGATGCCGGAGCTGTCCTCGATACAGATGTCCAGGATCCGATCATCTTTCTTCTCGTTCTCTTTTTTGCGAGAGACCCACCTCATGTGGGCTCCCGGCCAACTATATGCGAAATACATATTTTATCTTTTCCGTAAAACACTGTTGGTGGTGTAAAACATGGGTCTGCTTCATGTGCTCGGCGGTCTGGTGATCGGGATCGTTGTGGGGATGTTTGTTCTCAGCGGCCCTGCGATGGCCGCCGCTATGGGAGGGGGCTTCTTCCTCATGCTCGGCGTCGCCGCGCTGACGTTCGTTGGAGGCCTGTTGATCGGTAGAAGAACGTCGCCGAAGATAGAGCCCGTGAAGTTCTCGTGGAGGCCTGTTGATCGGTAGAAGAACGTCGCCGAAGATAGAGCCCGTGAAGTTCTCGGGACGAGTCTTCGAGTTCCCGCAGGGCCCGATCATGGTGGAGGCCGCCCTCAGAAGGATGGGCTCCGTGATCAGGGGTGGTGAGGAATGAGCGAGGAGAGGATCGATATAGAGGTCGTTGTCGAGAGGATCGTCGAGAAGGTCAACCAGAAGCTGGCGATCTTCGATAGGAGGATAACTGCCCTCGAAAACCAGGTCAAGAAGCTTGCGATGGATGTCGAGAGCGTCAGGGGGCACGTGATAGAGCACGTTGTTAGGAGCGTGCTCAGCGTGAAGCACGACGAACTGGCTTCGACGATTACTGCGAGGCTCGGTGCCGAGCTCTCGGAGATGCTGGGAGCGCTCAACACGTTGGTCGAGAGCATGAAGAGCGCCGTCGACGAGCTGCGATCCGCTGCTTCGGAACTCCGGGATCTGAAGAAGCTGCCGGAGAAGGTAGCCGAAGCCATCGGCAGTGCTAGTCCTTCTGTCGAGATCGATGCCTCGAAGATCGAGGCGGCTGTCTCGGTAGCGCTGTCGAGGGCGGCGAAGATGGTCGAGGATCTCGTGAGCAAGGTTGCAAACCTTGAGAGGAGGTACGAGGAGCTGGGCCAGAGCCTAGCGAAGGTAAGCGAGGCCCTGGCAGCAGTTAGCAGCATCAGCTCGGGTATCGAGGAGCTGAGGAAAAGCCTTGAGGAGCTCGAAGAGGATGTCGAGGAGATAAAGCACAGGCTCCCACCGTCGGGAGCCGAGGAGGGCGAAGAGGAGGAAGAGGAGGAGTAGCATGGCTGAGCGCTGGTACATTCATCCGGACGAGATCATCGCTGAGATCCGCCGCCTCTACCCGACGGAGAAGGTCTTCGGCCCAGCGTCGAGGCCTGTAGCACCGAGGGTCACCTTCGCCAACGAGCATCTGTACGGCGTTCTGGTCTATGTCTACGGAGAGGGCGTCAAGGGTCAGTACCTGAGGCACGGCTACTTTGACCGTGAAGGTCAGAGGTACTGGCTCATCCAGCTCGGCTGGGTGACGCTCTACGGAAGGATGAGAGACGGCAAGATCGTTCCGCTCGTCGTTCTCGGGCTCCCCACGAGGTTCGTGGTCGAGTACAAGCCGCAGGACTTCACGAACTTCATCCTTGAGGAGATACCGCTGAGGAGCATGGAGTGCAAGGAGAGCCAGATGATCAACCTCGACCGCGTGCTGCAGGGAAGGGACCCGATACTCATCGTTGACAAGTACGATCTTCTCAGAGGAAACGGTGGTGCGCCCAGCGAGTTCATCGATAGGATCGTGGAGCAGCAGCGCCTCATAGAAGCTCTTCAGAGGACGGTGTGGGAGTACGAGAAGGTGATAAACGACTACAAGACCAACATCAACATTCTTCGCGCGAGGGTCTCCAAGCTTCAAGAGCTTGCCGCCAGCTACGAGAACAAGCTGATCAAGTTGACGAACGAGGTCACCGGGATACAGCAGGAGCTGATACGTCTTAGGGAGGAGATCCTTACGCGCGGCGCCGAGGCCGAGAGCCTTGAGGAGACGAGGCGCAGGCTCCGGGACATGATCGACGACCTCACAGACTTGATCAAGGATCTGGCCGACTGGATAACCGTTCTGAAGAGGACCCTCGAAGTGAGGAAGAAGGAGGTTGAGGGTCAGTGAGCACGGCGGTCCTCAACACCATAAACGCTACGATTAGGGAGCTGCTCGACGCGCTCGACGAGCTTAGGCGGGGTAGGAGGGATAGGAGGGCTGTTCTGAAGCTTGTGGATGAGCTTGAGAACCAGATCGATTCAATGATAAGCCAGCTCGCTCCTGAGCGCATCACCGACGAGCGCTTCGAGGCCGCCATGAAGGCGATCCGGGAGGTCTCGGAGAAGGTTAGGAAGCTCCGCGAGTACATCATAGGGGGCAAGACGAAGCGCGCGAGGTCGGCCCTCCTCGAAGTGCAGGAGAGCGTTAGGTTCGCATACAGGCTGCTTACGTTGATCAGGGCCGGGGCCCCGACGACCGTCATATTCCAGGTCGCTCCGCAGTTCCTTCGAGAGGTGGAGGTCTCGGCTCCGGAGTCTCTCGTTTACGCCAACCCGATGGCTGGTCAGATATACAACATACTTCTAAGGAAGGGCGAGGCGACGGTTGAGGAGCTGGCCGCCGAGCTGAGGGTAGACGATAGGACGCGGGACGAGTTCAACCGCGCCATCGCCTACCTGATATCGAGCGGCTACGCGCGTCCGTACTTCACGCCCGACAACAGGATGGTGCTGAGGCCCACGAAGAGGTGATGCCATGGTCTACACCGTGTTCTACTACGCATCCGAGGCAATCACGAGGGCTGTCGTTGGCCTGGTGCTCAAGATCTTCGAGTACATGCAGCGCAGGAGGATGGTCGTCGAGAAGCCGCCTAGGGAAGAACGCAGGGTTCCTGCATGGGGCTTCTTCAGCACGGTCAACCCGTGCGGGGTCAAGGAGTACACGTGGATTGGGAGATCGACGAGGTTGCTCGTATCGATACCAGCCCTAGTCGAGATCCCGATAGAGGCCCACGAGGTGGCCAAGCCTCCGACGAGGCTCTTCTTCACGTTCAGGGAAGCCGCATCGAAGGAGTGGTTCAAGGAGATCGAGGAGCTTGCAAAGATAGCCGAGAGCAGGGGTGAGGAGGGTGCTTCTTGAGGTGGTGATGGAAGCCGACGTTCGTTGTCCTAGGTGCGCCAAGCTGGAGAAGCTGCTTAGGAGGATATGCGACGAGCTCGGCGTGTCGTTTGCGGTGAAGTACCTCGGCAACAGAAGCGTGGCGGCACATGAAGAGAGCATAGTCACGCATACATTCTCGAAGGAGTGGGTGGAGCGCTACGGTCTTGAGGAGCACAGGAAGGCGCTGAAAAGGATCGAGCCGGTCCTCAACTTCTTCCAGAAGATAGGCGCCCAGGCGTTTCCTACAGTGATAATCCGCTGGCACGACGGCGTCAGAACCAAGGAGATAGTGGTTCGCGGGTTCGATCCCGACGCCCCCGAAGCGAAGCAGTTCCT
>JAFCZZ010000340.1 GCA_019314085.1 Deltaproteobacteria bacterium
AACCACGCAGGAAATCCTTGCCGACCTCCACGCCAAAGGGATAGATGGGATCAGAAAAACTGGGCCTTTGAGGATGAAGGATAACAGAAAAATGAGGGGGTGACGTGTGCGAATGCTGGACTTCACACCGCCCCTAGAGCCATCAAACCAACGACCAACCTCAGCAGCTCGCGCTCGCCGAGCTTCAGGGCCCCTCCCGACGAGTCTGGACGGGGGTTCTTTGAGTTTCCCCGCCTTGGCCACCAGATCGTCGATTAGCGCCGTTATGCGGGTGTCTATGGTTGCCAAGTCCTCTGCCACGTGTGGGGTTCAAACCGATAGCCCTTCTTCCACGCTCCAATCGTGTGGTAACCTTCACTAACCCGTAGTGTTAGTTTTCCATCGGGAGCGGTTCTCCCCGCGAGCAAAGCGTCAAAGTAGACCTCGGCATCGGAGATCGGCTCGCCGGTCTCCCCGTCCAGAACGCTGACAACGACGGTATAGGTACCATTCTCACCACCACAAATCTTGCCTCGTACCAATCATCGTCAGGCCACCTTCTTCTCAAGCGCCTCGACCCTCGTCTTTAGGTCCTCCAGCTCCCTCTCCTTGGCCAGCCTCTCGGGCACTATGTTATTCAGGATGTAGTCCAGCGCCTCCTTGGGTGAGCCGGTCCAGCCCTCGATCTCTCTCGACTTCGCCTCCTGCTCTGCTGTCGGCCTGATGTCGGACACGGTATAGGCGTAGCCCAGCTCCTTCAGCCCCGCCTCTATGTCGGCAAGCTCGGCGTCGCTGTCGGCGTAGAGTCCGTCAGGCTCGATCCTGTATCTGCCCAGCCTGCTGTGGAACTTGCCCCAGTCCGTCTCCTCAAGAGTGGTGCCCTCAGGCAGGGTTTCTGGTGGTCGGGGGGTCTGGCACTCGATCTTATATTTGTAAAAGACCACCCTGTCGCCGACCATGTGTATGCTTATCATCTTCAAACCTCCGTAAGCCAACCGTCTCCGGCATTGTTCCTGTTGTCATGTTTCAGCGTCGGGTTCGTGGTCGGCACGTCGTTCAGGTCCCCAGTCGAACCGCTGTCGTAGAGGTCGTTCCCTATCAAACAGTTGCGGTCGCAGGCGTCGTTCGAGATGTTGATGCCGTACCGAGGCTTGTTTGTGAGTGCGCCCCTGCGGCAGACGTTCCCCACGATGAGGTTGTAGTCGCTATCTGCGAGGTAGATGTTGTCATAGCTGTTGTCCGCACTCTGCGAGTTCTCGAGGCACATGTTCCCGCTGATCGTGTTGTTCGAGGACGAGGTCAGGTAGATGCCGTAATAGCTGTTGCCCTGGCACATGTTCCCGCTGATCGTGTTGTTCGAGGACGAGTCCAGGTAGATGCCGCAGCTGCCGTTGTCCTGGCACATGTTCCCGCTGATCGTGTTTTTCGAGGACGAGGTCAGGTCGATGCCGCAGCTGCCGTTGTCCTGGCACGTGTTCCCGCTGATCGTGTTGTTCGAGGACGAGGACAGGAAGATACCGTAATAGCTGTTGCCCTGAACCATGTTCCCGCTGATCGTGTTTTTCGAGGACGAGGCCAGGTAGATGCCGTAATAGCTGTTGCCCTGGCCCATGTTCCCGCTGATCGTGTTTTTCGAGGACGAGTCCAGGTAGATGCCGTAATAGTTGCCCTGAACCATGTTCCCGCTGATCGTGTTGTTCGAGGACGAGGACAGGTTGATGCCGTAGCTGCGGAAGTTCTCCACGAAGCAGCCCTCTATCTTGCAGCCGGGCGTGGTTCCGGAGGGGGCCACCTCGATGAAGTATATCCCGCGCTGGATTCCGGCGGTCTGGTTGGCCCTGTTCCCGTCCAGCTTCAGGTTCTTGATGACTATGTGGTCGTTTCCGTTGGTCGTGTCCGAGTTCACTATCATGTTGATGTCTGCGTCGATGCCGTTCTTAAGCTTCAAAACACAGCCGGCACCGCCGCCGACGAGGCTTTTCCCGCTTGCCATGCTGATTGGGGCATCAATCCAGTAAGTGCCGGGACACAAGATAACAACGTCGGCCGCATCCAAAGCGCTGTTGATCTCGGCCTGGTCTCCGCCAGTGTCAGCTGTTCCGTCGCAGACGTAGTCAGCCCTGTTCTTCAGCGTCGCGGGCGTGTCGGCGGCAGCGACAACGAGATAAGCGTCGCCGCCAGCGGCAATGGCTTCATAAGCGGGGTCAGCCCCTGCCCCCTTCGCCGTCAGAACATAGCCGGAGGTTCCGTCAGGCATTCGTGCCATCGGGAAGCGGCCCGAGGTTATTTTGGAGGCGTCGAGGTCCGGGATCGCCCCCAAGTCGAGCGGCGAGGTTATCTCGTCTGCCCCGCCGTCAGCGTGGCGTGAGGCATGCGAGGCTGGATCAACTGTAAACGCAATTTTCGAATCTGCAATAGCTGCATCATCCGCTATGTCCGCGTTTCTTATCGTGCCATCCGCTATCTTGGCGGAGGTCACGGCCCCGTCGGCGATCTTGGCGGAGGTCACGGACCCGTCCGGATGGTCTATCGGCGAGGCTGTTTGGTGGCTGTCGAGCTCCGCTTTTCTGAGGGCATCGTTGCTGTCCACGGGGGCCCCTAGGTTCTTGATCAAATACCCCTCCCAGTCCTTCGAGGTGTCTATCTCGAGCTTGCTCAGCTTCACCTCGGCCGGTATGTTGGCGTAGCCCATTACCACTCAACTCCGGAGATCAGGCCGTTGACTTTGACCGCCGTCCCGTCCGTGCTGCGCGCCTCGAGGAGGACGTCGGTTCCCCTCTCCAGCACGTGCTTCCTCCTGAAAGGCAGGGTCAGGGCGGACTGGTTCCGCAGGTCCGTGAACATGACGTTTTTTGCCACCGTGAGCCTGAACCGGGTGTGGTCGTAGTCGTCGCTCACCATCGAGATCTCCTCGAGCCGACCCCGCTCCTTGTTCCACACGTTGCCGACTTTCCACTCCACGACGGTCTGGTAGGACGTGGTGGAGATCTCCCTGAACCTGGGCAGGACCACGGGCCACCCCGCCGGCTCGGGCTTGGAGAGTTCGATCAAGCGGTCCAACTTCTCACCGATGAGCTCGAGCTTCCGACCGACCATCGTCTCTTGGATCAATCCGAGCACAAACTCGTCGGGAGGCACC
>JAFCZZ010000341.1 GCA_019314085.1 Deltaproteobacteria bacterium
GTATGAGAAGACCTTCCCACAAGACACCAGCCTTTGTCCTTCATTTTCTCAACTACGGAGAGGCCGACCGCATCGTTACCCTCTTCACCAGGGAATTCGGCAAGCTCAAGGGAATCGCCAAGGGAGCCCGGCGGAGTAAGAAGCGATTCTCCAACGCCATAGAGCCCTTCTCCCATTCCATGCTTCTCTTCTCCAGAAGGGATGAAAACAGCCTCGCCCTCATAGAGGGTTGTGATGTCATCAATCACTACCCGGCTATCAGGGCCGATCTGGGAAGGACCATGACCGCGTCATACCTGATCGAACTCGTCGATAAGTTCTCCGCGGAGGGCAAGAGAAGCATTGGCATCTTCCACCTTCTGGAGGGCTTTCTGGGACTCCTGGAGGAGGGGAACGGCCTGGAGGAGACGTCACGGTTCTTCGAACTGCGCCTGCTCAAGCTCTCGGGATACGAGCCGGTCCTGGAGAGATGCATCCTCTGCAACACACCCCTTGATGAAATCGACGCCACCTTCTTTGATGCGGCGAGGGGCGGTATCCGGTGTTCGCGGTGCGGCCGGGGCGATCAGAACTGTATCCCCGTGTCCACCGGAACCATCAAGACGCTCCTCATGGGGAAGGAGATCGAGACGGATCGTATACCGCGGCTGATCCTGTCGGAGAACGCCCTGAAGGAGAGCAGCCAGATCTTCAGACACTTCATACGGTATATCCTCGGAAGAGAACCAAAGTCCCTGCGCGTCCTGGATGAAATCAACGGAATGATGTGATCCGGTGACCCGAAGTTCGAAACTCGATTCCGCCTTGACAGTCTCCCCCCCTTGATGATAGCGTCCCCTCGTTCAAATACCGTAAGCCCAAGGAGGTGAACGTGACCTTTCAGGAACTGATATTCGCCCTGGAAAAGTACTGGGCCGATCAGGGATGCATCGTACAGCAGCCCTATGATATAGAGGTGGGTGCCGGCACCTTCAATCCGGCAACGTTTCTCAGGGCGCTCGGGCCGGAACCGTGGAATGTCGCCTACGTGGAACCCTCGCGCAGGCCGACGGACGGCAGATACGGTGAAAACCCGAACCGTCTGCAGCACTATTACCAGTATCAGGTAATCATGAAGCCCTCCCCTCTCGACATACAGGATCTGTATCTCAATTCCCTGAAGAGCTTCGGCATCGATCCCCTGGATCACGATATACGGTTCGTGGAGGATGACTGGGAATCCCCCACCCTCGGCGCCTGGGGACTGGGATGGGAGGTCTGGCTCGACGGCATGGAGATCACGCAGTTCACCTACTTCCAGCAGGTCGGCGGGATAGATCTCAGCCCCGTATGCGTCGAGATCACCTACGGCATAGAACGGATCGCCATGTACATACAGGAGATCGACAACGTATACGACCTGGAGTGGGGGCACGGGATAACGTACGGAGACGTCCATCACCGGGGTGAGGTGGATTTTTCCACCTACCAGTTCGAAGAGGCCGATACCGACATGCTCCGGACACTCTTCGATATGTACGAGACGGAATCGATCAAAACCGCCGAGAAGGGCCTCGTCCTCCCCACATACGACTACTGCCTGAAATGCTCGCACGTATTCAATATCCTGGACGCGCGGGGCGCCATAAGCGTGAATGAGCGTACAAGCTACATCGGCAGGGTGAGGAACCTCGCCCGCCTCAGCGCCGAAGGGTACTCCCGGCAGAGGGAAGAGATGGGATATCCCCTGACGGGAAAGTTTACCAGGAGTTAAAAGAGGAGTTATTGTTCTCATGGCAAAGGATCTGTTGTTGGAGATAGGAACGGAAGAGATCCCGGCCGCCTTCCTCCCGAAGGCGCTGAAGGATATGGAGCGGATTATCACCGGGGAGCTTTCCGAAAACCGTATCGGCCACGGCCGGCTGCGGACCATGGGTACACCGAGAAGGCTGCTCCTGTCGATCGAGGATGTGGAAGAGAGACAGGAGGATCAGGTCCTGGAGAAGATGGGGCCTTCAACAGCCGTGGCCTTCGACGAAGGGGGCAGCCCCACGAAGGCGGCCATCGGATTCGCCCGGGGGCAGGGAGTAGAGGTCTCCGAACTGGAGATCGTGGAAACGCCCAAGGGAAAACAGATCTGCGCGCGGAAAAAGATCATCGGTGAGGATACCCTCGACATCCTGAAGGACCTCCTGCCGCGATTCATCCTGTCCATCCCCTTCCGGAAATCGATGCGCTGGATGGGTCTGGGTCTGCGCTTTGCAAGACCGATTCATTGGATACTGGCCATCTTCGGGGGTGAGGTTATCCCCTTTTCGATAGAGAACATAACCAGCTCAGATACAAGCCGCGGCCACCGGTTCATGGCCCCGGAACCGTTCAAGGTCGAGGGCTTTGAGGACTACCTCAAGAAAACGGAAGAACGATTCGTCATTGTGGACCCGGACCGAAGGAAAAAGATCATACAGGATGAGGCCAAGGCCGCCGCCGAGAGCGTCTCAGGGGCCGTTCTTGAAAACGAGGCCCTCCTGGAAGAGGTGAGCTTTCTCATCGAATATCCCTCCGACGTATGCGGAACCTTCGACAGGGAATATCTCGATCTTCCCAAAGATGTCCTGACCACCACGATGATGAAACATCAGAAATACTTCCCCGTCGTCGATACGCAGGGAAAACTGCTTCCTCATTTCATCACCGTGAACAATACCCTGTCCCGGGACCCCTCGGTCGTGGCCCGCGGCAATGAAAAGGTGATCCGGGCCCGGCTGGCCGACGCCCGATTCTTCTTCGATGAAGACCGTAAGACCCCTCTCGAAGAGCACCTGGAAAAGCTGAAGAATGTCGTCTTTCACAGCGCTCTTGGTACCTCGTGTGAAAAAGTGGAACGGTTCAGGGAGCTTGCGAAGAATATCTCGACCAAGATCGTTTTTTCCTCTCCTGCATCCTCATTGGCAACAGTTGATATGACTGCAACACTTGCCAAGGCGGACCTTGCGAATTTGCCGAACTGCAGGGGGTGATGGGCAGGGAGTATGCCCTGCTGCAGGGAGTAGAACCCTCTGTCGCAAAGGCGATCTACGAGCACTACCTCCCGACGGCCGCCGGAGGCGAACTCCCGGAAACAGACGAAGGTTCCATCGTCAGCATCGCCGACAAGATTGATACAATCGTGGGATTTTTCGGCATAAACCTCGTACCAACAGGCACGGCCGATCCCTTTGCCCTCAGAAGGCAGGCCCTCGGCATTATCAATATCATTCTGAACAAAAGGTATCCGCTGAATCTGGATGAACTCATCGACATGAGCATCTCAGCCCTCGACAAGAAACTGAAGAGGAGCCCGGAAGAGACAAAGGCGGATGTGATCGATTTTTTCAGGGGACGGTTTGAAAATCAGCTGATATCACAGGGGCATCCCTATGATGTGGTGGGTGCCGTTCTGGCGCTCGGCATAGCCGATATCGTCCAGTCCATGGGAAAGATAGAGGCCATGGAGGCATTCAAGAAACACCCCGACTTCGAACCCCTGGCGGTTGCCTTTAAGCGCGTCGTCAATATCCTCAAGGGCTTTGAGGGGGGATCCGTTGACACGTCCATCTTTGACGCCCCTGCCGAGGAGGACCTCTACCGTGCATTTACCGACATACGGGAGAGAGCGAATACCTGCATAGACAACGGCAGTTACTCGGAAGCCCTGTCAGAAATGGCAAAACTCCGAAAACCGGTCGACACCTTTTTTACTGAAGTTATGGTTATGGCGGAAGATGAGAAGATCCGGTTCAACCGGCTGTCCCTTCTGGAGAAGATGTCTCACCTCTTCCACCGGATAGCCGATTTTTCGAAGATCGTAACGGAAGGCTGAACGGGATACCCCCCCCTGCCCTTCCTGACAGCCCCATTGCAACACGGGGGCATCCCATCGGTAAAGGGCTTGTAAATATTAGGTCTTTCCTCCATCACAATCCGGTCGCTCTTCAATGGAGAAATTTTTTCCCTTGACAGCACCCATGATTTATGATTATGAGCTACATTACTTTTGGAAAGGTGCTTCTATGATGGGCAGAAGTCTGAATTTAACTTATTGGTTTAGCTATTACTATTTTGGCGGATCGGTGTGCCCATTGCTTATGAATAGCTAACTTCAGAACATAAAGAGCTAAGCCATGGGTAGACCGAAAGCGTCTACACCGTGGTTTTTTTGTTTATAAGGCCATGGTGAAATCAGTTTCACCATGGCCTTTTTATTTTTGACAGGAGGATTTGAGACGTGATCATCGTAATGAAGAGGAACGCAACAGAGGCACAGATTAAAAATGTAATCGACTGGATTGAGTCGGTCGGTTACACGACCCATCCCTCTCACGGGGTTGAACGGACCATTATAGGGGCCGTGGGAGACAACCGCGGAAAGGAGAATCTCAAATTTGCCGAATCCCTTTCGGGGGTTGAAAAAACGATCCCTATTCTTAAACCGTACAAACTGGCCAGCCGCGAGGCACGACAGGGGAAGACCATCATACGGGTCGGCAATCTGGAGATCGGGGGCCCAAGGTTTGTCGTTATGGCGGGTCCCTGTTCGATTGAAAGTCCGGAGCAGATGATGGAAAGCGCCTTCATCGCCAAGAAGGGGGGAGCCGACATCATCAGGGGCGGGGCCTTCAAGCCGAGAACATCGCCTTACAGTTTCCAGGGCATGGAAGAAGAGGGCCTGAAACTCATCAGAAAAGCCGGCGACAAGGCGGGCCTGCCCGTCATCACGGAGGTGCTCAATACCACCGATGTCGACCTGATTGAAGAATACGTCGATATCCTCCAGATAGGGGCACGAAACGTCCAGAACTTTGCCCTCCTGAAAAAGGTGGGGAAGGCGAAAAAACCCGTGCTTCTCAAGCGGGGAATGATGACGACGATCGAAGAGTTTCTCATGTCGGCGGAATATATCCTCTCGTCGGGAAATGATGACGTCATCCTGTGCGAGCGGGGGATCCGCACCTTTGAGACGGCAACCCGCAACACCCTCGATATCAGCGCCGTCCCCGTCCTAAAGGAACTGTCGCACCTGCCGGTGATCATCGACCCCAGCCACGCGGCTGGCAACTGGAAGTATGTCCTTCCCCTGACGAGAGCGGCGCTCGCGGTGGGAGCGGATGGTGTCATGATCGAGGTTCATCCCGAGCCGGGGAAGGCCGTCTCGGACGGGATTCAGTCCCTGAAACCGGAAAAATTCTACGGGTTAATGGAAGAGATACGAAACCTCGAAAGTCTCATCCGAAAGGAGGCGAAGGTGTCCGCATGAAAAGGATCAAGGTCAATCTCGACAAGCAATCTTCCCTCTCTCACGAGATTTGCATCGGCCATAACATCCTTGACCGCATAGGGCTTGTCATTGCGAAGGCAAACATCGCCCATCGATATACGGTCATCACCGACTCCAACGTATCCGCCCTTTACGGGGAAGAGATTCTCGGCGTATTGAAGGGGGTGGGTGTGAAAGCCGATCTGATTGAGTTCCCGGCAGGAGAGGCGTCTAAGAATATGGAGACGGTCCTCACCATTGTAAAGGAGCTGATCAATCGCGGTGTTGACAGAAGTTCCGCCCTGATTGCGCTCGGAGGCGGGGTCACCGGCGATATAACCGGTTTTATCGCATCCATATACATGAGGTCTATGCCCTATATCCAGGTACCAACGACCCTTATGGCCCAGGTAGACAGCAGCATCGGCGGCAAGACGGGGATCGATCTCCCGGAGGGGAAAAACCTGCTGGGGGCATTTTTCCAGCCGCAGGCTATATTCACAGATCTCCAGTTTCTGAGCACCCTCCCGGACGATGAATTTATCAGCGGCCTGTCGGAGGTCGTAAAGTACGGGATCATTGATGATGTGGATCTCTTCACCCTCCTGGAGGGGAAGGCCGACGCCATTCGGAACCGTGACCCGGATATATTGCAGGCGATTGTGGAGCG
>JAFCZZ010000033.1 GCA_019314085.1 Deltaproteobacteria bacterium
CGAAATCTCAGAACTTCACACTCGCCCCATAACCACGCTGCTGCCGCCTCGGCAGCGTCCCCAAATACTCTTGAATCCACGGAGGGCGATAATAAATCACTTCTATGCCGTATCGCCGCAGAAACTCCTCAAAACCGCCCTGATCCTTGGGCGTAACAAGCAGTTTCCTTATCTTTTTCCCCCAATGCGGCTTATATTCCGGCGTTCTGGGAAACAGATACTCATACATCAGCAACTGCTCTATTTTCCCCCTGTCCTCCCTGATTTTCGCCTCAACAAGGTGTACCTCGTCTTTCAGCACCACAACAGCATCAGCAAGCGGTCTCAGCGGCTTTTTGACGAATCTCGCCTCGCTCTCGGTCATCCTGACCGTTTCGGGGACTTCCACATCCCCCAATGCCACATTTGTGCGCCACGTGCCCGGAGGATACGTTATCCCCAGCCATTCCGTGAGATAGCTCTCTCCGACAGGTCTATACAGCCTTTTTGCCATTTTCTGCCTCCTTTTTTTCCAAGAACGCTATATAGTTCTCCACGAGCATAGAAACGAACTTTCCAGCCCCCACTTGCAGTTTTTCGGCCTCTACACACACTTTCCAGTACGTCCTATCCCTCAGATAGACGGGTATTGTCGGCATACATCCCCTGTTATATAATAGTATCCTATAAATACTTTTCCCCGAATAATAACAAAACAGAGGTGAAATAAAAATGGTACAGGTAACGAGGATTCTCCCTCCGGATGAGTGGAGAAAGAGGCAGCTCTCCACGCTAAAGGCGATAGGAGAGGCTAACTACCGACAGGGAATCGCAAGACCGAAGAAGGACCCGATTGAAGCCGGAATCGCGGCTGAGGACAAGTGGGCAGCGAGGATCAGGGAAGCAATCGAGGAAAGAAGGCGGGCCAAGGCTCTTTCTGCCACGAACATGGCAGAATGGGGCTCTTTTGCCGAGCAGATCGGTGCTGGCCGGCTCGTTGAGGGCGTGACGAAGAGAGAGGTCAAGGTCGATCGCTTCGTCAAGGGCTTCCAGCCGATGCTGCTCGATCACGTTTCGAAGATTGACGCGATGCCGGCGGTCACGGATGCCGACATGGAGCAGAGGATGCTTGAGAACCTCCGCGGCCTGAAGGCGCTTAAAGGCGCATGGAGATGAACTCCCACCTCCCCTCTAAGGTTTAAACGGAGGTGAGCGAGATGGTTGATTATTTCAAGCTCGATAAGACGTTCGTGGAGGGCAGCGTTTACGAGACGCCGAGCGACCGCTTCTATGTAATTCGAAAGCTGGGCACGGATTCGGCATCTGCGGCGAAGCTGGTCATAGACGGCGTGGAAACGGGCGAAATATTCACGACTATAGCCCCTCTGCACAAAACAAGCTCGAATCTGCTCGGCCCGCTCGATTTGGGCGACCTTTACTACGTGGTCCCGCCGAACAAGACCTTCTACGTTGACGGCCCAGGCGGCGCTAAAATGCGCGCTATCGGCCAGATAGGCGTCCTTGCGCCCGGAGAAGCCCTTCCGGCGCCGTATGCGGGCAGATTCGCCGAACAGGGCAAGCATTACAAGACATACCTCACAGACACCTATTCGATTTCGGGAGCTGGCACGTGGACCGCTGATGCTGCCTACGAAGTGATTTCTCTAACTCCGAACACCATCGAGGTTTACAAACTGAACTCGATGGTCGGAGCAACCGTTTCAGGCTTTTCAGCCGCCGAGGGCGATGTGGGGATAATCTTCAAACTGGACGGCAAGCCCTTGGACATTCTCACAACCGCACCGGGCAAGAAGGGCATCGACGCTCTGAGCATGCCACTCCCGCCCGCCGACACGACCGAAGAGACCGCGTTCACGTTTGCCGATATGGCAATTGACGTGCTCGGCGATCATACGCTGACTGTCGAAGCGATGAACGTAAAGGGTGCGGACATATCGTTTACTGACCTCAGCATCACAGTGACGGCGATAGTCGAATATCTGATGAAGCAGTGATGAGCGGAGGGTGAAAAATGACAACGACGTTCAAAACGCTCGAATTCGGCACGATTGAGGCCGCGGCGACGGCAGAGGACGAGTGGACGCCCGACAAGGACATAACGATTCGGAAAGTGCTTTTCAACGAGCGAACAGGGGCATCTCTCAACGCCGTCGAGGTCTATATCGAGATAGCGGGCGTTCCGTACACAAAGCCCCTCGTTCCTGCCTCCATCGTGGGAACAACGCTCGAGTACTGCTGGAAACCCGACCTCGTGGTCAGAAAAGGCGCTAAAATCTACACAAAGCTCGAAAACACCGGCGCATCGGCGGTGGAGGTGGATCTGGTCTTCGAATACGAGTGATGGGGAGTCCCCCACCCCCTTTTTGCATGAGCGGGCAGGAGGTCGCATCAAAATGAGCGTAATCACGATAGCTAAGAAAATAGACATAGCGGCGGGAGCAGAGGCCACGACAACGCTTTACGGCGTGAAATCTGCTCAGACTCTCACACTGAAGCGTGTTATCTTCCATTTCCCCGCCGGCTCTGCCTTCCTCGTTGGTCTTTCGGTCAGACGGGGCATTTATGACGTTTGCCCCGAGCACGGGCTCGTGTACGGTGATGATGCGGTGATAGAGCTCACAGATGACAGTGTTTTTAGCAGCGGGGAGACGATAGAGCTCTACTGCAAGAATGAAGACGCAACGAACGCTCATCAGGTCGTTGTCGTCGTGGAGGGGGAGGTGAATGACAATGCGCAGTGATGACTTCGTCAGAGAGGTAGATACGCTCGCAAGCGAGAGCTCTAAGACTGTCGAGCTCGATACATCGACAGTGAGCAGCCCGTACACGTTGCTTACCCCCGCGTCAGGAAAGCGCATCAGTACCCGCTCAGCAGTTATACAAACTGATAGCTCTGCGGGCGAAATTGCAATAAAGTTCCAGACGAGCGAGGAGCTGGTTTATAAAGTGTACTGCTCAAAGTTTTACGGCAACCCTGCCCCGCGTCTGAACGTGCTCGGGGCAGTTGATGAGCCCGTCATCGTTGAGTGGTCAGGAACAGATACGGGAGCTAAGATATTCGTGTCGATAACGTACAAAGAGGTGTGAGGTGGTGATAAATGTCAAGTGAGGAGTACGTTCGTCTGTACGATAAGTACGGAAGAAGCTTGATGAGCGAGGTCGCTCGAGACCTGGGGCATCCTCCGGTTGCAAGCGCGGTTGTGTATCAGACTGATAGGTATACGATAGCAAAGAGATATGATGAAAGTAAGGACAAGTGGGTCAGGATAGTAAAGGAAAAGAAGGGAGTGGACGATGCGAGCGTGATACAGAGTGCATTTGATTACATTAACAGTAGCAATGGCGGTCATCTTTACATAAGTCGTGGCACATATACAATTGATAGTACTCTAACTTATGACACTGCTGGGACCGCTGGGCTTCACCTCAGTGGTGCTGGAGCACGCAACACAATACTGAGCAAGAGCTTCGATGGGACGTGCCTCGAAATAACCGAGCACGCACATCAGGACTTTGCTGGTGTCGTTATTGAGGGGATATTTGTCCACGGAAACGATAATGACGGGGATGCGATATACATAAAGGCCAGCGGGGATTTCGCATACAACCTCACCATGTAACCATGGTGTTGGCATCCATACCAGAGACGTGGGAAAGACTGCGTTCTACTCGTGTCAAGCTACACACTGCTATGCGGCAGGGTTTAAGATTGAGGGGGAAGCTATCCATAATTTCTATGGATGCAGAGTTCTCGCTGGCACGTATGGTGTGTTGGCTGGCGGTGGCACAGTAAATAGCATAGGACAATTTAACTGGTATGGAGGAGAGGTAGGAGACACCACAGACTATGGTTTCTTCCTTCACAACATGTATACTGGCACTATAGAGGGAGTGTGGATGGAAAATCTATCTGGTACGGCATACATCAGTGTGGTCGGACAGCAGGTGACATTTAGGAACATCAGGCTTGAGGGCTCGCAATCAATCACGTACGGGATATGGCAGACAAATAGATGTTGCTGATGTCAGCGTTGTTAGAGGATTGGGGATTGACCACAACTACGGGACCGCTACCATCAATGCAGACGGTACCTCAACCTCATACACAATTGCTCATGGTCTTGTATTTGCACCGAGCTACGTGGATGTCAACCCAAAGGCAGGTGCACCCGCACCAGACAGCATAGACGTGGACGGTACAAACATAACCCTAACCTTCAGTACTGCTCCAGCCTCGGGCACATACTACTACTGGTGGAAAGTAGCGGTCTAAGTGAGGGCACAGACGATGAGGAGGGAAAACAGAAAGCTATGGAGAAAGCTCTTTGAAACGGCTATGTTCATCATAGCAGCATCGTATTTCATACATCTTTTCAGCGTTGCAGCCGCCGAGGGGCTTCCAGCAGACGTAGAATATCGCTTTGACTGCTTGTGCTGGCAGATAATCAGCTTTTCGGCTCTGATTATGCTGTATCTGTTGAGGGGGGGGCGATAAAAAAATGGATGCTATAACAGCGATTGCGTTTGTGTACGCCGCGGTTGCGACCGCGGCGGCATGGCTCATACGGCGTGTGTCGATGAGCGAGCTTCAGACTATCATCGAAGAGCTCGAAAGAGTGCGCTCAGAGACGAGCGAGCGCGGCAGTGACATCAGAATAGATGAAGCGCTCGAGCTGCTCGATGCTATCATCGATGCGCTGAAGACGAAAGAAAAGAGAGCGTGATGAGGGCAGTATGAAGGTCTATAGTAGAAAACTGACGTGCTCAGCGAGCAGTGAGGCAGAATTCGAAATAGCGCTCGAAGGGGACGTCTTAGAGCGGGTTAGGCTGCGCTATCCGCCCGGTCCAAACGGCTTGCTCAGGATTGCGCTGTTTTACGGCATAAAAGAGCTGTTTCCGCACGAGGAAGGCACGTATTTCTACGGAGATGACGAAATAATCGAGTTCTCGCCGAGCTGGCAGCTCCCCGAACGGGAAACAACGGTTCGGGTCAAGCTCGTGAACGATGACGAGAAATACGAGCATTCTGTTTATCTCGTGCTGATTACGCTCGAAAGCAGCGAGATGCTCGCAAACCGCATCGCTGCTGCGGTGCGCTCGGCGATAAGGCGCATATTCAGCATGATTTGAGCTCGAAAAGGAGGGAAACGAAGGAATGGCAACAGGATTTACGGATTGGCAGGGGAATAAGGCAGGCGTGATAGATTTTGCCACGTGGGCGGTCTTTCGAGGCAAAACACGCCATTACGGCGTGAGCGGAACGGCAGCAAACGGGGGTTATGTGCAATCGAGCACGTATGACATAGATGAGGGTGAAATAGTCTTTATCACGCACACTTCTGGGGCAGTAGAGGTGGACGGGGCTGGTATGGCTGTAGCTCTCGGTATTCTGCCCGCTTTTGCCTCGGTCTTCATGGTAGGAGGGCAGCAAGGCGTATCTGCTTCGTTTTCCCCTCCTCTCACCGTTGCGGGGCCCGCAACGGTGGCCGTCCGCGCGTTCAACTACTCCTCGACGGCGGGGAGGGTTACGGCGCTCGTGAACGTGTAAAAAAAAAAAAAAGAGCTTGTGCAGGTGTGATGAAGCGATGAATTCTGACGAGTTTCAGCGATACGTGGAGCTTGAAAAACGTATATACAGCGCTGAAGCTGCTCGTTGTCCCCGTGCTGCTCTATCTCGCTTACATTCTTGTAGAGAATGCCGTTTCTGCTCTTTCCTGATGCCGCACTGATTTTTATTCACGATTTTTATACTCCGTTTTTTGCGCACAACCCTACCAGAAAAAGCGCTGTTTTCACAATTATATTTTTAGTGCGATAAAAGTGTCTCTGCTGTCTGGGTTATGTAGCTCATAGAAAAGTATAAATACTATGAGTTGCATAGGATAGCATAGAGGTGAGGCAGATGCAGAAGAGCACGGCATCTGAAGCTGAAACTCGAACGAGCGAACTCGAACAGATAGCGACAGCAATCAGATACGTCGATGAGGCTAAAAGCCTCGTCCGAGACGCCGACATCCGCATGAGGCTCTCAGAGATTTCGGTGGAGCTTGAAGAGAGACTATCACAGTCATAGAAAAGTATAAATAGTATTAGTGTCATAAGATAGCACAGAGGTGAGGCAGATGGCAAAGAGCATACACCTCAAGGTGGACGGAAACAACGTGACGGTGACGGGGGAGACGTACCCCGTCAAAGAGACCCTGAAGCGCTACGGCTTCAGGTGGGACAGGACCGAGAAGGTCTGGTACAACAACCTCGAAAACTTCGAGGTTGCGGAGATTCTCGAGCTCCGTGCCGAGCTCGACGCGGAGCTCGAAGTGACAGCTTTCGACAGCTTCCCCGACTTCGTCCGCAAGGCAATCGCCGACCTCGAGCCCAAAATCCGTGAGCTCGAGGCGGCCGCCTCGGGCGGGGAGCAGCAGACTGAAGAGGGAGAGAGCGATGTGAGCGAGAACGACGTTGCAGACGCAGCAGAGATCGAGCAGCTCAAGCGTGAGCTTGAGCAGATTGCCGCTCGCCTCGAGCGAGGCGAGATGAAGCTGAAGGACGCCCGCAAGGCCGCAAGGCGGGCCGTGCGGGCGGTGAACGAGAGACGAGCAGCACGCAAGGAAAAGCTGCTCACTGCAGAGGACATCGACAAAATCGCCCCGGAGGCGCTCAAGCTGTACGGGGCATTTTGAGGGAGGTGAATAAAATGACGACAGATGAGACATTAGAAGAAATGATAAGGCCGCATTTTCTTTCTAACGGAAAATGCGTGCCGAACTGCGGGGTTCTGGTTTCCGGCTCCCGCGCCTTGGCGCGGGAGTTCGTGGAGAAGTACATGGGGGGCAGACGCTCTATATCGTATAGCGGCGTCTGTCCTCGATGCGGTGAGAGATACATCGTAAAGGTGTATCTCTCGCACGGAGGCGGAGAGGTTCGTTTCAGAGTGTGGGGTCTTGGGAGGTGAGGAAGAATGCGGGAAGGAGTCTTTATTGAGAAGTTTGAAAAAGAGACTGAATACGACGAAGGCGGAGTGCATTACATCGTCTTCGCTGCAGGCGAAACGGGACTATTCGACGAATATCGATTGACAGATGACATCGCTCGTCAGCTCGACGACATCTGTGACGAAAAAGCAGAGTTCTCGTCGTTTAGGGTGTGGAACATCACGAACAAAGAACATCAAGTGCTCAGACTTTTGCGGGAAGAGATGAAGAGGTGAGTTTCTATGACACAGAAGAGCAAGTACACGACAATCGCTCTTTCGCCTCGCACGAAGGAGCGGCTGAACAAGATCGGACGAAAAGGGGAGACGTACGACGATATCGTTGTACGTCTTCTCGATTTTTACGAGGAGGCGATGCACAATGAGTGAGATGAGTGAGCGAGACGGCACGAGTGACTTCGAGCTCGCAAAAAGCGAGCTCGTTGAGCGGCTGAGGCGGGTAAACGCCGACCCGAAAGGAGAGTTTCGCCTCGCTGACATCTTTCTAATCTCTGAAGAGCGCGGTGACGAGATCATACACGAGCTTGCGAACATCGACGCGGGGACAGTGAAGTACACAGAGCTGTTCGAACACGGCTTCGAGCTCGCTGAAAACACAGCAGAGCTCACGTACATAGCGTTTCTGCTCGGAATGCGCTTTTCGCTCGCAAGGAACGTTGTTTCTCTCTTTCTGAGAGAAATGGGAGGAGGGCAATGAGCTATGAGCGAGAAGCAGACGAGAAAGCAGTACTGTCCCCTGTTCAGCATCGTCTTCGGCGACTTGGCGTCGTGCAGACGTGAGAGCTGCGCTCTCTACGTGAAAAGAGCGCAAGTCTGCGCTCTTAAGGCGATTGCAGCGGCGCACATGCACGAGCTACGACGCAGCGAGGCGCTCTGTGAAGAAAAAGCGCTCGACGAGCTGCACGGGAGGGAGTGACGTGGCGACGGTAGTGCTCAGTTGCGACGGTTGTCGAAAGCGGTGCATGCTCGTTGTGCACAACATGGGACTCAAGCAAGGGGAGAAGTCAGTAGAGCTCAAATGCCCCTTCTTGGCGGAGGGAAACAACATCATGACGTGGCATGTCCTGCTCGTGGAGGAGGAGGACGACGAATGACGATGCACTACGAGCTCAGACCGCATCGAAACAGCCCGTACGGGGCACAGCTAATCGTGCCGTGCCCCAAATGCGGGCGAGAAGGCGCACTCTGGAAGGCGAGGAGGCGGAACACGTGGGGGGAGACGTGGTACTACATCTCCCACCACGACGGGCGTCGATGTACCGTGAAGCCCGGACACGAGGGCTATGCGGCGATTGACGAAGTGTACAGGAAGGTGAGAGGAGATAGATGACGGAGGGCGATGAAGATGGGGAGAATTGTGAGACACATGACTGAGGCGACTGACGTAATAGTGTACTATGTCACCTGCCCGTACTGCCGCACAAGGCAGTACGGGCGGGATGCGGACGATGTGGCAGCGAGGCTTGCAGAGCATCTGAACGAATGTCACAGCGAGGTTGGTGAATGAAGCGGGGCATGACGAAGCGTGAGCGCTGCCTCGCTCTCGCAATAGAGTTTCTGCGAGAGCACAAAAAAGCGAGTGCGGCACAGATGGCTGCGTGGGTGAACACACACATGAGAAAAGATTTTCAAGTCACGCCGTGGCAGCTCGCAGGCTTTTTGCGAGCTGACGACCGTTTTCGCAAGACGACGAAGAAGGGATACGGTTACATCTACGAGCTCGCGACCAGCGAGCTAAAACACTGACCCCCTCTCTTTTTTTCGACATTCGTCTTTCTTTTTCAGCAACTCTTATATATTAGTCTGCGATACTTTCTTGCATGGCAGAAGCAGAAGCAGCAACGTACAAGATAATCGATTTGAGCAAGGTGCCCTCCGCTGAGGCGGGGAGGGCTGGAAAATACGACTTGATCGTGACCTATCAGGACGCTGCGGGGCGTGTTCGGATAGTAACAATCCCGTACGAAGAGTTTTCAGGAAAAACAGAGGACGAACAGGCAGAAACGCTCAGGAAATACATTGGAATGCAGGAATCCGAGCGACTGAGGTTCATCGGCAGGGAAATCACGCTCTAAAATGCTCGAAATACACGATTACAGCGCTCTGAGCGCGGAGGAGGCGCAGAGGAGGCTCGTTCATGTAGCGCACCGCATCCTTGCCGAACAATATCATGAGCAGTTTTTTATAAAAGACCCCCGCCCCGAACAGTATCTAAAATATGAACTTCAGGCGTTCTGGGAAGGCACAATTCAGGAGCTGCACGGGTGGACAAATCCAGTCGGGCAGGCAATCTACAACTTGCAGAAGTGGTTTTCGTCATACTTTAGCTGGTTCTGGGAGAACTACGTCTGGGGCAATTTCCAGATCATAATGGACTGGTTCGAGCGGCTCTGGAGGGATGCTGTATCATATATGCAGTTAGCGTACCTCACCGTGCTCGATATGCAGAGATGGCTCTTCGACCTTACAGCACAGATCAGCGTTGCGGTGGCGGAAGGAGTGCGATATGCCGCTTCTGACATTGCGTGGGCCGTGCAGATGCGGTTAGTCCCCGCAATTCAAGGAATTTTCGAGGTTTACAAAGCGTTTTGGGACAAAATGCCTTATTTGATTGACAGAAACTGGCGGGAGACTCAGAGCGTCTCAGGAAAGCTCGATGCGGTGTGGAATGACATAACAACGCAGATTAGCGGCGCTTTCGAGACATTGAGCCAGCAGGCGGCTGCTCTGCCGCAGGCGGTCGCATCTGGCTTTCAGAATGCAATGCTCGTGCTGAAAGACGTGTTTGCGACCATTTGGAACGAGGTTCTCGTCCCGTTCGGCGGAACGCTGGCGGAGGGGGTCTCTGCGGTCGGAGAGCAGCTCGGAAACGTGACTATCACAGTGCTAAACTCGCTGTACAACGTTCTGAGAGGGTTTGCACCGCTTACGCCCGACAGGGCGGGCGAGGCAGCGATTTCAATGCTCAAAATCACGGGAACAGCCGCCGCCGGGCTGCTCGGGATGTCTGCGGTCTGGGATCTGCTTCATCCGTTCAAAGACGTCATCCCCGGCGAGATCAAGGCGATGCTGTATGATGTTACGGGCTTTCGTACAATTCTGGGCGGTTTGGTCGGTGCTCTCGCCACAGCGGCGGTTATTCAGCCAAGTAAGTACATGTACAACTACATTTTGCAGCCCTACATCCCTCGCGAGGACGATCTCAAGCGTTTTCTGTGGAGAGGGCTCATAACAGAGCAAGACTACAGAGAAATGCTGCGCTATCAGGGCTATTCAAAGCGCTGGGTCGATAATTTCGTTGAACTCACCCACGAAATTCCGCCTCCCTCGGATTTGGTGCGTTTCGTGGTCAGAGAGGTTGCTTTGATGCCAGAAGACTACGAAACCCCCGAATTTTTCCTCGAAGCAATGCGGAAATGGGGCTATGAGGACTATTGGTCACGGGCGTATTGGTGGTCGCACTGGGAGCTGCCCGCGTTCGGACAGCTGCAGGAGGCATACTTCAGAGACATCATCACTCGTGATGAGTTTGAGCAGTACATAAAGTGGCACGATTATTCACCGACCCCCCGACCTGGTGTTTCAAAATCTGACTTGGAAATAATGTATGAGCTGATTTTCAGAATGCCAGACAAGCTCGATGCTCGCTGGATGCGAAGATGGGGCATAATCGACAGCGATGAGCACAAGCAGCTACTCAAGTATGAGGGGCTCCACCCCGATTGGCTCGATCGGGTCGCCCTCGCAGAAAAGATGAACATGCTCTCAGACGAGCGTACGGAAATAAAATCAGCATACCGCTCACAGTACTTAATCGGTATCATAACCTCCCCCGTGCTTCAGCAGAAGCTCAGAGAAATCTTTTACACTCCTGAAGAGACAGAGTTTCTAATTCGTGCTGCTGAGGAGAGATACAAGTATGAAATACTGAAAGATGCGATAGATGCTGCAAAATATTCATACCGACTCGGAAAAATCACGCTTGAGGAGCTGACTAAGCAGCTCTACGATCTCGGAATTTCAGCAGAAAAAGTACAGAAAATAGTCTCTGTTGAGGCAGCAAGGGCGATAGAGGCGAGAAGAGAGGCATACGGCGAAAGTGTGTACATTTACGGGCGTGATGTGGCGATTAGGCGCTTCCGCGAGGGCATAACGACACAAAACGACCTTGAAATCGAGCTTAGACTGCTCGGATACAGCGAAAGACAGATTCCGCATCTGCGGACTGTTGCTCTGCTCGAAAGGGACTATGATTTCGCTATGACTGTTCTCTCGTACGTGAAAACAGCATATCGGAAGCGCTACATCGATGATGTGAGGTTTATTGAGATTCTGCGCTCGTTTGGCTTCACTGATGAGAAAATACAGCTCGAATTGTCGCTTATCAAGCTCGCGTACAATATCGGACTCTCTGAGCAGGAGATTGGGGCATGAAAATATACATCGTGTTTAAAAACGAGGAAATCGAGCCGCGTGCGCCGTGGGCCTGCACGGAGCATCTTTTTGCGTTTGCGAACGAAGAGCTCGCAGATGAGGCAGTAAAGCAGCTGAATAAAGACGCAAAAAAGTGGGAAGAGTACAATTGCGAAGCTATCGAGCTCTTGGACGTGGAGATGGAGGAATGAGCTATGAAAGTTGAAGAAATCCCCATTTCTGACATTATTATCCCCGAAGAGCGCGCAAGGGCAACGTTTTCACCAGACCAGACGGAAGAGCTCAGAGCATCTATCGAGAAAAACGGTTTTACCGTGCCAATCCTCGTTAGAGCCTTAGAGGGCGGAAAATACGAGCTGATAGACGGAGAGCACCGGATTCAGGTCGTTTCGGAGCTGGGCTGGGACAAAATTCCCGCCGTTGTGTCCGAGCTGGACGATACTCGCGCTACTCTCCTCAATATCCTCGCAAACACCGCCCGCGGGTCTCAGAATCCGATGGACGTCGCAGAAGCGCTCAGGAGGGCATATGAGGCGGGGGCGGACGAAAAGGAGCTCGCTGCGGCGACGGGACACACAGAGTCGTGGGTTCGGCTCTATTTGGCGCTAACAGACCTTCCTGAGCACTATAAGGAGGCTCTGAGGGAGGGAGCGCTGAAAGTAGGGCACGTACAGGAAGCTCTGAGGCTGAATGACGTTGTGGAGATTGATGCAGCCCTTCAGAGCGCCCTGCAGCTCGGATGGAACGTAAAAGTGATGAAATACTACGTAGAGCAGAGATTGAGCGATTTGCAGCGAGCGAAGATGGCAGAGGACAGAGAATTCCTCGATACGCCGCCCTCTGTCGAGTACGCCGAGGCGGTCGTGCAGTACGGAGACTGTATGACGTGCAAGCGAAAAGTGAACAGAGCAGATCTCTCGATGCCGACGATCTGTCCTGACTGCCGCACGCTGCTCGAGTGGGTCATCGAGCAGCTCGGAGAGCCGAAATCAGCGATGCAGACGCTGTACAACGCTCTAAACGTGTATTTCGATGTGACGAGACGGGAGCGCTTAGCTCAGACGCAGACGCAGCGAACAGAGCCCGAGCAGCCCCCGACAGCGGTGGTGGAGCGGCAAACGGGGTCGGTAGGGGCAGAGAGGAAGGAGGGAGTCTCGGAGGAGGATATGAAGCTGCTAAAGCTGATTAAGCTCGCAAAGGAGAGTGGTCTCGTATGATTGAGATAGAAAAGCTCGAAGAGCTTGACCCTCCTTACGAAATATACGAGTTTGAGCCCTGCCGCCCCGCATACTTCCGTATAACTGAGTGGAAGCTCGGAAAAATCACAATTTCGCCCCGCTTCCCCGGCGCACCGCCACAAAAGACCGTCGAGTGCATCAGATTGTACGTAGATCCCGAGACGAAGAAGTTTTACCCGCCGTGGTGGGATATTACATCGAGGCGGCTCGTATATCAGCTCGCGGGGATGCTTGCGCAAGGAATCCCCGCCGACATGTGGCTTAAAGTGCATAGAGACATCCCCGGACCGAAAGCGCATTTTTCCGTGGAGTGGACGGAAAGAAAAGAGTAAAAAAAGAGTTTTTGGACGAGAGGGGCTCATTTAAGGAATTTTGGCTCGTCGTAGATGCGTGTGCGCTTCATTTCGAACCAGTCGGGCTCGTCATCGTCGTCGCCGCCGGGCTGCTCGCTCTGCTCTTCCTGCTCCTCCACGAGCTCGATGTTCACCCAGCACGCTCGACTCTGTCCACTGACCCAGTGCTTTTCAGAACGAACGATACTGATGTATTGTGGCAGTTTATGTCCGACTTCGACTTTACTGAGCGACTTAATGTCTTTTTCCTCGCAGAATCTGACGTACTCGGTGTAAAAGTCTGCTTTTGTGACCACAGCCCCTGTTTTCTCTCTGACCCGCTCGCTCACGAACCAGTAGAGAGAATCTGCCTGTCTCCTCCAGAATTCCGCTGCCTCTGCAAGCGTCTGTGTGATTTCGAAGTCCCCACGCTCCCTGAGCCTCTTCAAGCCCTCGAGAGCGAGGTTCAGTATGCCTGAAAGCTCCGATGTCAGTTTCTGCAGTAGATGCTTATCCTCTCGCCCTAAGAAGCTTTTTTCGAACTGTATTAGCACCCAGCGCCGCCAAAATGCGGGTGTGTCGTCTGACGTGCGGGGGAGCGTGTTTGTCGCAAAAAGCAGCTTTCCGTTGTAGAACATGTCGAAAGGTCTCTGAAACTTCCTCTGTGCGCTGATACTGTCCCCGCCGACTAATCTTTTGAACAGTTCGCTGTTGTATAGCGCCCGCGAGGGGTTATCTGAACAGATGTTCGCTAATTTGCCCTCAAGCTCTGCCGCAGCGAATTTATCTGTGTTTAGCGCTTGCAACGTGAACGATGCAGTGTTTTTCCTACCCAGCAACGCTCTCAGCGTCTCCAAGAGCGTGGATTTGCCGTTTGCCCCTGAACCGTAGAACATAAACGCTTTTTGCAGCGGATTTCCCGGCATCAGGCAGTAGCCAAACAGTTCTTGTATGAAATCACGCTTTTCTTGCTCGTCAAAGATTTCTTCGAGGAAATGCTTGAATCGAGGGCAATCTGCGGTTGGTTCGTAGTTTACGGGCAGTTGGTACGTGAAATAGAGCTCGGGAGTGTGTGGGCGGATTTCCAGCGTCTCTAAGTCGAGAATGCCGTTGCGCAGGCAAAGATAGCCGTGAGGGTTGAGTTTTTCTCGGTCTATGTAGTGTCTTCTCTTCATTTCTGCGATTAGCTCGCTGATAAAGTGCTGTGAGGCGATTTTTCCAGCCTTCTTGAATTGTCTTCCGATCCACGCGTCGATATAATCTTCTGCATCGTCATGATAGTATCCGTCTCTGTAAACGAAGAGCTCTCTTGTTTTTCGCAAGCAAATAAAGTGAAACTCTCTGTCGAGTGCGTTAGCGAACTCGAAAGCGTTTGCTTTGCCGTCATCATCGAAAAGATCGAGCTCAACATGCCTGAGCGGGGAGGGAATGGCGAATTCGGCAGAGAGCTGTTCGACAGCTTCCGAGAAACTCTTTTTCTCGATTTTCTGCACGAATGAGATGACGTCACCGTGCTCGCCGCAGCCGAAACAGTAGAAGTGATCTGAGTAGACAGCGAAGGAGGGGTTGTGGTCGCTGTGGAACGGGCATATTCCCAACCAGTAGCCCTTTCCTTGTCTCATTTTCTTAACATAGCGCTCTATAACGGTTGAAATGTCAATGCGACGCTTGAAGTCCTCAATGTCCGCGGGACGTTCGACGCGGGGGAGGCGTTCGTCGAGGAGCTTGCGAACGTCTGCTGTCTGTATTTCTGTGTCGCGCACGACAGTGTACGGGACATCGTTGATCTGTGAGGGGGGTATGAGCACATAGCTGCCCTCGCCCTGCACATCGATTGGGAAGTCGCTGTATTGTGGAATTTTGCGATCGAGGCTGGGGTCATAGAAGTACAGATGATAGCCTCCCGACGGTGTACGCACTGTAAATGTGTCTATATCGCTGAAGAAACGTTTATATAGTTCAGGGGAATCAAAATCTACCACGACGAGGTGGTTCGATATCGAGCCGCATACGACCGCGAAGTTGCCACCCCACCCCGCGGCCGCTTCGCGGGGGTACGGGGTGTACTGATAGTTTTTCCACCTCACGATGGGGGTCTTTTCTCCCTTGCGAATAGGGATGATGTTCGCTTCTCTTAGCTGCTCTGGGATGTCGGGGTTCATTTCTTTACCTCCTACCTCCTTCGCCTCCTACCTCTCGTTCGCTTCGCTGTCGCCATGATCAGGTTTACGTTGCCACCGCACTCCGGACACTCTTTGCCTCCTGAGAGGACTTCGAGAAGGGCGATTCCTTTCGCTTTGAAGTATGTTCCACAATCCGAACAACGAACTATTGCCATTTTTACCACCTTGACGATCTTGACGAAAGTGTGTGTTTTACCATATATATGAACTTTGCTCTAAACTATTTATCTAATAGGAATACGTCAAGATCGTCAAGATCGTCAAGGTTACCCCCTCCCCCCCTCATAGGACACACCTCCAGCTCGCAGCACCCTGGCGCATCCTCGTTCCACATGCATACCCTTTCCCCACACTGATCTCTGATAGCGTACTCACACTCTCTGCCGAGCCACCACACTCTTTTCCTGTCCTGCATGCTCTGTACTATGCTCCTTTTCTATATATACCCCCTCTCTCCCCAGCTCGGGGCGTGTTCCTTTCTCGTATATATCCCCCCTCCACCCTTCAGAAGCTGTTTTTGCTGAGAAAACTGTTATATACATCCAGCTCGCAGTGATAATCAGCTGAAATAAGACTGAAGCAGTCCTGAACCGACCCTTCAGCCATGTGCTGCCTCACCTCTTCCTCTTTTTTTCCTCCTCCGTTTGAACGTGTGATGTACAGAAATGTACAGCCATTGCCGAGCCTGACTCAG
>JAFCZZ010000342.1 GCA_019314085.1 Deltaproteobacteria bacterium
CGGTGAAGAGGGGCCGACCCAGACGCCGTGCAACCATTGCGGGAACTGCTTGGAAATCACGGCGGGTTCGTCCCTCGATGTGCGCGAGATAGACGGGGCATCGAACAGGGGAATCGACGAGATACGGGAGCTTCGGGAAAACATCAGGTTTTCCCCGACATCTTCGCGCTACAAGATGTATATCATCGACGAGGTTCACATGCTGACCCAGCCGGCCTTCAATGCCCTCCTCAAGACCCTGGAAGAGCCTCCCCCCCACGTTGTCTTTGTCTTTGCCACGACGGAGATATACAAGGTCCCCGCCACGATCCTCTCGAGGTGCCAGCACTTTGATTTTAAGAGGATATCCGTCAGACAGATAGCGGGTAACTTGGGGCATATAGCACAGGAAGAGGGGATCGGCATCAGCGACGTCGCCCTGTCCTGGATAGCGCGCGAGGGACAGGGGAGTCTGCGGGATTCCCAGAGCATCTTCGATCAGGTTATCTCGTATGCCGGAACGGATATCAAGGACAGCGATGTGGAAGAGCTCCTCGACCTCGGGGACAGGCGCCTGGTATGTGAGCTCTCCGCCGCCGTTCTTGCCAGGGATGCCGGGGCGTGTCTGAAGATCATCGATGAGGCCTACTATTCGGGCACGGACATGCAGCATTTTTACCAGATGCTTCTGGGGTATTTCATGAACCTGCTGACCGTTAAGGTAACGGATGGGGGCGATATACTGAGCGATCTTCCCGACCACGAGATGACGGACCTGAAAAGTCTGGCACAGGGGGCATCGCAGGACACCCTCCGGCGCCTTCTGGACATCCTGATGGCCGAGGAGAACGACATACGCAGGAGCCCACAGCCGCGTATCAACCTGGAATACGCCGTGGTAAAGATGGCGTATCTCGAACCCCTGATACCCATTGATGAGATCATTTCACGGATGGAGGGCCTTGAAAAGAGACTCGGCGGAGGCATCAGGCAGCCCGCTACCCCGGCGGGGCCGATTGCGGGTAAGCGGATGGTGGATACCGAGCAATCCCCCAAGCAGACATATGAGAAAGCTGATGGTAGTGATCCGTGGCAGGCCCTCAAGGGTTTCATAAAAGAGAAGAGCGCGCCCCTCAGCTCGAAGATACACAATGGGACGTTTATACGGCATGAAAACAGTCGGCTTACGGTAGGTTTCCCGAAAGACTACATCTTCCTGGATGATATCCGGAGCGCGGCGCAGATGGATCTCCTGACACGGATGGCGGGGGAATTTTTGGGAGAGGGCACAACGATAGAGATCAAGGTGCTGGAAGAGGAGACTCCCGATTCCGGTGCTGCAGGATCAAACAACACAGGCAGCGTAAACGACATCAAAAATGAGGCGCTCAGACATCCCCTTGTTCAGAAGGTTATGGATGTGTTTCAGGGCGCCCAGATAGTGGATGTCAGGGTAAATGGATCAAGGAGGCAGTAACAGTGGCACATGACATGGGAAAATTGATGAAACAGGCCCAGCAGATGCAGTCGAAGATGATGCGTGTGCAGGAAGAACTGGAAGCCAAAACGGTAGAGGCGACGTCCGGTGGCGGTATGGTGACCGCCGTTGTCAACGGGAAGCATGAGCTGATATCGTTGAAAATCGAAAAAGACGTAGTTGATCCGGCGGATATCGAGATGCTGCAGGATCTCGTCGTGGCGGCGGTGAATGAAGGGGTACGCAAGGCGCAGGAGATGGCCCAGGAAGAGATGTCAAAGATCACCGGCGGTTTCAATGTCCCCGGCCTGACGTAGGGCGGTTTCGAATGTAAGAATGTGATCCCCGCTTCGGTTCGTTGGTTCCCGCACCGTGGACACAGGACCGAAGACCCTTACAGTGAAAGGTTTCCAGCGATGACAGGTTACGCGGCTCCGATCCGGCGTCTCATAAAGGAGCTGTCCCGGTTCCCCGGGATAGGCGAAAAAACGGCCACACGGCTGGCCACATTTATACTGCATATCCCCGAGGCAGATGCGGCGAGGCTTGCCGAGAGCATCATGGAGGTCAAGAGAAAGATCCGCTTCTGTTCCGTCTGCTTCAACCTGACGGAAGGCGAAGTCTGTGAGATATGCGATGATCCCGCACGGGACAGGGATGTCATCTGCGTGGTTGAAGACCCGGATTCCCTCGTCGCTATAGAGGAAAGCGGAAGTTTCAGAGGTACATACCATGTCCTTCACGGCGTGCTCTCCCCCGCTGACGGGATCGGCCCCGAGTCCCTGAGACTCCGTGAGCTGATAGAGCGGATCACCGAAAACAACGTCAGGGAGGTTATCCTGGCGACCAATCCCAGCGTCCAGGGGGAATCGACCGCTCTTCTCGTCACCAAGCTCCTGGAGGGGAAGGATGTCACCATCACCAGGATCGCCTTCGGTATCCCGATCGGGGGCGACCTGAAATACGTGGACAGCATGACCATGACGAAGGCCATCGAGTTCCGCCGGGGAATGTGAAACCGCCTCATGAATGCCATCAGAGAGATACCCTGTGACAGGATCATCGATACGGTTCGGGACCTTTTCATCAGGGCAAGCACCGATCTTGGGGATGATGTCCTCTCCGCCATACACAGCGCCGCACAGTCCGAAGATACAGAGCTCGGAAAATATTCCCTGGAGAAGATCGTCCAGAATGCGAAGGTTGCGAAGGAACAATCGTTGCCCCTCTGCCAGGATACCGGTCTCGCCGTTGTCTTCGT
The DNA here is from genome assembly GCA_019314085.1 of Deltaproteobacteria bacterium. The sequence goes on from JAFCZZ010000342.1 coordinate 2,718, forward strand.
GGATGTGGGGCAGGATGTCCACGTGACCGGGGGGGACTTCAACGAGGCCGTCCAGGAGGGTGTCCGGAGGGCATACCGGGACGGGTTCCTGAGAAAGTCTGTCTGCGACCCGATCACGAGGGCGAACACCGGGGACAACACCCCCGCCGTCATACACACCCAGATCGTTCCGGGAAATACGATATGCATCATCGCCATGCCGAAGGGGGGCGGAAGCGAGAATATGAGCAGCTCCGTCATGCTGCTCCCGTCGGCCGGTCTGGAAGGAATCAGGGAACACATTGTCGACATGGTGAAAAAGGCCGGACCCAATCCCTGCCCGCCCACGATTGTCGGTGTGGGTATCGGTGGATCGATTGAAAAATCTGCCCTC
>JAFCZZ010000343.1 GCA_019314085.1 Deltaproteobacteria bacterium
CCGCCTGATAGATCACCGGTCGATATTCCGGTTTCGGGATAGGTTTTCCCTCCGCTCGGGCAGCCTCCAGCCAGAGTTTTTTGGCCTGTTGTACCTCGCGCAATGCCTCGTCGGGTGTATCGCCGAATGCGGAGCATGCTTCTAGATCGGGAATATCGGCGACATAGCCGCTGTCATCCTCCGAATAGAAGATATTGATGTGATAATCACGCATCACTCGTCCTCCAGCTTAAGATCATGTCTCTCAACCAGTTTCAGAAACTGCCGTATCTGATATATCTTCGCCTGACCCCTGACATTCTGAAGATTTACGAGTTCAGGGATATCAGGTCGGAAGAAAATGTGGTGGCTACCTTCAGTTCTCGATAGTTCAAAACCAAAACCCCTGACCAGATGTACCATATCAACAAACCGTATGTTTTTAGAACCACCAAGTATCTTTTTGAGTATTTTTTGCCTGTCCATCATTCATCTCCGACGGCTGAATAGGAGTGTATCTCGTTTCTGCGTAAAGGGCAACCGCGTTGATAACAGCCCATCCCGCGCCCGGAGGCCGTCATCTTGATCTCTTTACAAATGACAAAAGTTTCTTCGCTTGAAGCTAGTTATACAGGGACTTCGCAGTAGGCCGAGTAGGAACGGGGGGCGGGGATGTCTTCTCCATCCTCCCGCATTCGGTTGCAAATGTCTTTTTGAATGCTTTGCCATCTCGGGTTTGCAATCGTCCAACATTCGCTTTCACAAAAAACAAAAGCCCTATCGCTCATTTCGAGAAACAGGGCTTTTAACAATCAAACCATACGTGCTCCCTTACTGAGAGATTCAAGTAACTCTCATTTGTCATTTCGACCGCAGGGAGAAATCTTAAGAAAAAATCTTAGATTTCTCAGTCGTTAAAACTCCTTCGAAATGACAAGGGCGAACGCTCCTTCGAAATGACAAGATTACAAACTCCCTTTCTGCAGGTGCAGGCTGGATCAATACAACTAACGGAAAACAAGAACGTAATGAAACCGGGGAGAAGAATACGCCCCCGGAAGATTCCGGTCAAGGACTTTGTTGAAAGGTCGGGATGTCGATCTTCGGGCACAGACGGTTGTGTGGCCGAGGAATCGGAAAGGATATGGTGGGTTGCGCCGCGGGCAGTGTCCCGTGCATTCAGGTGTTTCAAAAAATATTGTGATCTTAGAGTCTTAAACCTGCCCGTGGACCGGAATCTGTATTTGACATCAACAGCGGAAGTGTGTAAATTGGTGTTTAGGAGGTCGGTAATGGTCAATTATACGGCAAAATATACAAAAATCAGTAAAGGGTATATGGGCCAGATTGTCGAATGGCCGGAAGTTGTCACTGAGGGGAAAGACCTCGAAGAATGCCGCGAGATGTTACGGGACGCGCTAAATGAGATGATCCTTGCCTATAGTCAGACCAGCAGGGAAATTCCCTTGGGAAACGCATTGATCGAACAGCTTCCGGTTGAGGTCGAACATGTCAGTCAAGCGACGTGATCTGGTCCGCTACCTGGAAGAGAACGATTTTTATCTTTTGAGGGAAGGCGGCAATCACGCCATATACACAAATGGTACGAAGGTGATCCCTGTCAAAAGGCACAAACAATTCGATCGAATAACCGCCAACGAACTCTGTAAACAGGCCGGGTTAGAACCGAAATTTTAACCTCCCGATACGTGTCATCCTGCAAAGTTTTCATCTCCGTCGGCCGGCGAGATGGGATCGAGCAAAAAGTAGCCTGCCCCCTTTCCTCCCCCAAGTCGATCATGATGCTCTCCCGGGAGCTGAAAAAGGTCCAGCGGCGGGTCAACGCCCTCGAGAAGATATTTATCCCCCAGCACGAGGAGGCGAAGAAGTACATCTCGGACCGGATCGAAGAGATGGAACGGGAAGAGATCTTCGTCAAGAAACTGATACGACAGCGGGCGTCGGGGGAATAAGGGGGTGGGAACGTCCGCCTGATTTTAATGGGTCTGCGGCCAGCCTTTCAGGTAGTAGATAGCATGATTCGCAAACTCATAGCGAAATGGAGGACGACATGGAAAATGCTCTAGTAGCAACTCAATTGTTGTTTAATCTCTTGGGTGGGTTAGGTCTATTTTTCTTGGGGGTTGGAGTGCTTTGGTTTGTGTCGGTTTATAAGGACAAGGAAAAGTAATATCGCAAGCTCGCTGAGTGGTCCCGGATGTCTCTCGTGAGAGTCAGCAAAGGGGCTTTCGATCTCCTGCTAGCCAATCCTTGGATTTGACGCAGCTTAAACTCGGATGATGATTTAAATAGGGCGCTGTTGTCCGTTCGCAGTAACAACTGTTTGATCTAGCGGGTTAAAGTCCCGTCCGGGGAATTGTCCGATTCGCCCCGGTAGTTCAAGGGAGCGGCGTCTTGGCAACAAGGGGTCGTAAGTTTCCAATTGGCAAAGCAGCAGGCCGTAACGAAAGTGAACCTACACGTAGCCTCGTCAAACTAAGTTGGAGATGCCGACCCTGTGGACACAAGGGGAAGGCCGATGTGCGAAGGCAGAGATAACGGATGTGGCCTGAGCGATCTTCCGGGGTAGCAGGGTCGGCATGTTGCGGAAGATAAACAGTCCAGTGCTGGAGACCCGATATGGTGATGCTGAGGAACATCAACCGATGCATATAAGGAAACGAAAGTGCATTGGGCTGTATTGGGAGTCGGAGGGGTTCATAGTACCGTTTGAGGGCATGGGACAACATAACCCTGCCCGAGGGAAGGGACCCTACTTTGTTCATGCAACCGAAACGGGGAGGGTGATGAAGATTGCCGAATGGCTATTCACTTTGTAATATCACCAGGACTCGATGGAGGAAGCTCTATTGTCAGGCCAAGTAGGAAACGCTTGTACTCGGCGGGTTTCCTCAACCCACTTAATGCCGGGGTACAGTGAGTGCTATGCATGCCTTGCGATGAAGAACATCGGAAAGTCCCGATGTATCGGGAGAAAACCGCATGCACGGTTTGATGAGGGAGGATTGGCACGTTAACCATGGTATGGCTATTTAGGCACCGTCAGACGAAAGGGACGGAAACAGATAAGCCCGCCTAAAGGAGACA
>JAFCZZ010000344.1 GCA_019314085.1 Deltaproteobacteria bacterium
ACGGTCATGGTGAGCAGTCCGATCCACAAAAAGGCATTGGATATACTGCTGTGGAGGATGATGATCATGGCAAGAAAGGGGAGAATGACGCCGGAAAAGGAGATCCCCGCGCTGGCGAATCCCAGCGCTTTTCCCTTCTTTTGGATGAACCAGTTGTTGACAGCCGTATTGGCCACCACTCCCCCATAAGTCATGCTTCCCAGAAACAAAAAGACGTACAGCAGATAGAACTGCCACAACACGTGGGTCATGCCGAGCAGTATACAGGCCACGCCGGAAAGCAGGGGGCCGATACACATCAATATCCGTGGGCCGGTCCTCATGACCAGCGTTCCGGATATAAATTGGCCGACAAAGCCGGCAAGCATTCCCAGAACGAGGGCCATATTGAGATCCGTTCTCGACCAGCCGTACGTTTCACTCAGCGGTCCCATGAAGGCGTTAAAGATATAGAAACTGGTCCCCACGGACATGAAATTGGCGATAAATCCAATCAGGGCAATGTACCACCCGTAATAGATGGTGGAGCTCTTTCCAGAGATCATCGGCTTTCCTTTCCTGCAGCGTAAAACCACACATCAACTGAGATAGGCCTCCGGGGCTAATCTGCTCAGCCCTGCCCCTCCAGCACCTTTTTCCGGGCGCAATAGCGCGATACGTGGTCCACGGCACGAAGGGCATCATTGAGGTCGTCAAAGACGGGAATCCCTCTCTCCAGAAAGGCGGATCGCGCCTCGCGCATCAACTCCTCGATATCGAGCGATTCGGGGCCCTGCTTGATATTGGGAGTCACGAGAATCACCGGTTTGCCCGTCTCGACAATCACCTCTCCGACGGCGACGGCCAGTTCCCTGAAGGGCGTTATCTTCTTTATCTCCCGGCCGCTGAACAGTGCCATCGGCTTGTAGGTATAGAAGAGTTGGATCAGGATCTGCAGATCAATCTTCTCGTCCTTCGCCGCCGTCAGGAGGACCTCCTTCAGTATGTGCGGCGGCACATGGGGGTTCGCCACGTCGATCGGGTTTTTCGCGCTCGAGCCCGGCTTGGGAAGGATCTCCATGAGCGCGTCGGTGATGGCGGGTTCAAGCTGCGGGACTTCTATATCGAAGGCCTCCGCCGCGTCACAAGCGGCGATTCCCAGGGCCCCGCCCCCGCCGGCAACGGTTATCCCCCGATAGACCCGCTCGGGCAGCATCGAGAAGGCCAGGCTTGTCTGGGCCAGTTCCCACAGGCTCGTGACCTGGACGGCATTACACTGTCGAAGAACCGTCTCCCAGATAATCCTGCTGCCCCCCATCGAGGCCGTATGGCTGGCGACGGCCCTGCCGCCCGCCTCCGACAGCCCCCCCTTGTGAACAATCACCGGTTTCTTCCGCGTCACCCTCTTGAGGGTCTCAAAGAAGGCAGGGCCGTCCTCCACCCCCTCTGTGTATGTCGAAATAACCTTAGTCTCCGGGTCATCTCCGAAGTAGTCAATGAGTTCCACCTCCCGCAGGTCGGCCCCGTTCCCGAAGCTCACCACCTTGCTGAATCTGACCCCCATCCATTTCCCAATATGGGAGAAGTCCATCGCCATCCCCCCGCTCTGTGCCAGGAAAGCAACTGTTCCGCTCTCCCGTGAGAAATCAGGCCCCGGCATCAGGGTCAAGCCGCTGCGGGGGCAGTAGATACCGAAACAATTGGGACCGATAACCCTGACACCCCTCTCGGCAGCCTCCCTGATCCGCTCCTCCAAGGCAACACCCTCGGGGGTCCCCATCTCGCTGAAACCGGCCGATAGAATCTCGGCGCCGGCGGCCCCTTTTCTCCTGCAGGCGTCGATGGCATCGGGGACTGCCTCGGCGGGAACCGTTATAATGGCAAAGTCTATTTGGGCGGGAATCTCGTCCACGCTTGCATATATCTTCATCCCGGCAATCTCACCCCCTCGTGAATTCACCGGGTATATGGTCCCCTCGAACCCTATCTGCTGAAGCGACATGAGGATGGTGCTGCCAAAGCCAAATCCCTTAGCCGATACGCCAACGATCGCAAGATGTTCGGGGTAAAAGATCCGATCAAAGCGATCGGCATCACAAACCTTCTGTTTAACACACATCATTCACTACCCTCCTCAAACCCAAAATCAACAAAATTCCCATTAGAAGTGTCACACTATCTACCGCGATCTTCACTCTGACCGCTCGAAAGCGGCCAATCGGTGATCCGGCACAGTTCGATGTCAAAAAATGATATACGGTTATGTCGTCAGCGCCCCCCCATCGACATAGATGGAATGACCGGTGATATAGTTGGCCAGATCGGAGGCCAGGAAAAGCACGGATCCGACAATCTCCTCCGGTTCCGCCAGACGGCCCATGGGGAGCAGGGATTCGACGTGCTTCGCGATGTCGGGGTTTGACCAGATGGGCTTGCTGAAATCCGTCCGTGTGAGCCCTGGGCCAACGGCATTGACGAGAATCCCGAAGGGCGCCCACTCACGGGCCATGCACCGGGTCAGCATCTTCAGCGCCGCCTTGCTGCAGCCGTATGCGGCCATCCCCAGTTCCGCCTTCTCGGCCCCCACCGTGGTGATGTTGATGATCCGCCCCCCCTTCTGCTCGATCATGACACGCGCGGCGGCGCGGCTCAGAAGCCAGGCTGCCTTTACATTGGTGTCGAAAACTTTGTCCCACCCGTCTTCACGCAGGTCCAGGAGGCTTCGCAGAAAACTCCGGGCCGCATTGTTCACGAGGATGTCGATCCGGCCGAATCTTTTGACCGTCTCTTCGACAAGGCCTTCGATCTGATCCTGAACCGTCAGGTCCGTCACGACGGTGAGTGCCTCCCCCCCCAGCGCGGCAATCTCTTTGGCCACTGAATCGAGCTGCTCGACCGTCCTGCCGGCGATAACGACGGAAGCCCCAGCTCCCGCCAGTCCCAGCGCAATGGCGCGTCCGATTCCTCTGCCCCCGCCGGTAACGATTGCCACCTTCCCCTTGAAGTCAAACGTCGCTTCCATTCACCATTCCCTCCTTTCCTGAAAACAAACTATTATCAGAGATCATTCTGCCTGCGAAAGGGAGTATAGTGAAAGGTTA
>JAFCZZ010000345.1 GCA_019314085.1 Deltaproteobacteria bacterium
TGCCTGAACCCTCGGTGACTGGTATACCGTATGCCCAAGATAAAACCATTTGAAAAACATAGTGACAGATATGACGAATGGTTCGAAAAGAACCGTGATGTCTACCATGCCGAAGTGGAAACAATCCGCCAACTGACCCCTGTGCCCCCTGCCAAGGGCATGGAGGTTGGAGTCGGCTCCGGTAAATTCGCCGTTCCCCTGGGGATAAAGATTGGAGTGGAGCCATCGGAGCAGATGGCGATCAAAGCGGAAAAACAGGGAATCCGGGTTTTTCGAGGTGTGGCTGAGGATTTGCCTTTCCCCGATTCCGAGTTTGGCTTTGTGCTGATGGTAACGACCGTCTGTTTTGTCGATGATATTCTACAATCCTTCAGGGAAGCATACCGAGTATTGAAGGCGGGTGGGTGCATCATTGTGGGATTTGTGGACAAAGAAAGCGAATTGGGTAAAGAGTACAGCGATAAGAGCAACACGAGCGTCTTCTACAAAGATGCCACCTTCTTTTCCGCACAGGAAGTAAGTGAATATCTCGCAGATACCGGTTTTGAAAATCCGGTTTTTAAACAAACGCTGATTCCCGGTGAGACACGGGGAATGATTCAGGATGGCTTTGGTAAAGGCGCATTTATAGCAGTTAAAGGCGTAAAGAGCGGTTAACAACGTACAGCCCGCGTTGTTCAGCTTCCGACGGCAATCCTCAATATTCCCCATCAGCGCATCAGCCACTGATCAAAGGGGAGCTCTTCCGGTTCACGGTCGGCGGGAGTCAGTTCGGCGATGAAGCGCGACGAGACGGCGTTTCTCCCCTCAAATTACCCATGCCCTGTGCTATGGTCTGGGATGAGCCTTTTCCATACTCTCTATAATAATCTCCGCGGCAATCCGTGCACCCATCCCGGGGGCTACCGTGCACTTTTCACGGGCACCGGACGTATTAAACGCGGCCATCTCTTCAGGACCGGCAAAGGGATCATAGGACTTTCCCAATAAGCATTCTTGAATTTCCGGACATAACAGGCTGCCCATAACACTTTCAAAACGTTTTATGAATTTCCGTGCGGCAATATAATGAGAGGGATTTTCATAATCAGCCAGATCTTTATCTGAAAAGTAGAGGCCAAGGGCTGTCAATCCACCTGAAACAGGTCCGCAGATTCCCCCTGTCATAGCAATACCGGGGAATGGTGCCAGCGCCCTGATATTTTCCATGTTCCCCAGACCAAACTCCTCCAAGAGGGCCAGGCATGACCCCTTGGCGCAACTGCGGGTAAAATAGCAATACTCCTCACCCCTCCGTTGGACTCGATTCAAGATTTCTTCCTTTTGGCTTATTATTTCCTGTCGCTGTAAATCTTTTTTCGGAATACCATTTTCAACAAGATGTCTGAACCGTGCTTCAATAGCCGGCACATCCCAATCCCGATCAACCACCTCCGCGACTTTTTCCTGTAATTGTTGAAGATTTGCCATGTTTGAAAATCTCCTTTCCGATTTTTTTATTAGGAAAATCCTGTACCCAAAGAGTGAAGCTCCCCGTGACCTGCACTCACACTCAGCGGATCAGCCACTGATCGAAGGGGAGCTCTTCCGGTTCACTATCGGAGGGGGCCAGCTCGGCGATGAAGCGTGAGGGAACGGCATCCGCGCTCCACACGCCCCGTGTACGACCTACCAGTGGATGGCAAAAGTAGAGCTGGTCCTTCGCCCGCGTCGTGGCGACGTAGAAGAGCCGCCGCTCCTCGTCCTCGCCCCCCGGTTCCTTCAGGGCGCGGGCCAGGGGAAACATCCCTTCCGAACACCAGATCATGAAGACGACCGCCCACTCGAGCCCCTTGGCCTGGTGGATCGAACTCAGGATAACCTTGTGGTTGTTCTCCTCCGGCCGGTAGGAGGCCTCTTCCTCCGTGATGCTCGTCATCAGGGCGAGGTCGCTCAGAAACTCCTCCAGCGAGGCGAATTCCGATGAAAAGGCCGACAACTGCCACAGGTCCTCCTCGCGCGAGGCGCCGTCCCCGTACTTCTCCTCCATGCGCTCCCGGTAGCCGCCTTTCAGTATCGCATCGACGATCTCCGTCAAGGTGTTGGAGGCGGACAGATCCAGGACCCCCTTCAGCGTCTCCCTGAACCCGCCGATCCCAGCCGCGGCCCCCTTCGGGACCTGCTTCATGAACTCGTCGGAAAAGACGGTCGCGAGGGGCTCTCCTTCCGAGGAGACAAACTCCCATATCTTGCGCGCCGTCACATCCCCGATCTTGGGGTAGAGCTTCATCACCCGCCTCCAGGCGATCTCGTCGAGCGGATTCACGGCGATCCGCATGAAGGCGGTCACATCCTTGATGTGGGCCTGCTCGAAGAACCTGATCCCCGACCGTATCTCGAAGGGGATCCCCCGTCTGACCAGCTCCATCTGCAGTTCCATGGAGTGGTAGTGAGCCCGGTAGAGGATGGCGATCTCCCCCAGGGGAACCCCCTCCTCGGACAGCTCGATGATCCGCTGGGCGACAAAGTCGGCCTGCCGCAGGACATTCTTAATGGGGACAAAGACGGGGCGCACCCCCTTCTTCCTGACCGCCCGCAGTTCCTTTTCGAACTGGTAGGGGTTGTTCACGATGCTCATATTGGCCAGGCGAAGGATCTCCGGCGTGCTCCGGTAGTTGGTCTCCAGCTTGAAGACCTGCGCGTCCGGGTATCGATCCGGGAATTTGAGGATATTGGAGTAGTTCGCCCCTCGGAAGGAATAGATGCTCTGGGAATCGTCCCCCACCACCATCAGGTTCCGGTGCCCGGCGGCGAGGAGATCGAGGATGTCGGCCTGGATAATGTTGGTGTCCTGATACTCGTCAACCAAGATATGTTGGAACCGCTCGGCGTACTCGCCGTGTATCTCGGGAAAATCGTTCAGGAGGATGCGCCAGTTGAGCAGGATATCGTCGAAATCCATCACGCTCAGCTCCTTCTTTCGGAGCCGGTAGCGCAGGGCGACCTTGAGGATATCGGTGATACACCGCGAGAGATTCCGATACTTGCTCTCGATGATCTTTTCGATCTCTACCCCGGTGTTCGCGGAGAGG
>JAFCZZ010000346.1 GCA_019314085.1 Deltaproteobacteria bacterium
GAAGACTATGACTTCATGACCCGGTTCAACCAGCTGAGCAAAGACCCCCGATCTCTCGATGACTGGATCAGGGAATGGGTACTTGATTGCCCCTCCTTTGGCGACTATGTTGCCAAACTTGGGTCGGACAGGATCCTTTCACTGAAGAGGAACGCCGGTCGAAATGCCTGGCGGGACCAGCTGGATGCCCTTGAAGACACGATATCCGAAGAGGAGGCCTGCAATGATGTCGAGAGGATGGTCGCCATTGCCGCGCGCGAGATCAGGGACAGGGTACTGATGGGTGAGCACAAGGCACTGCTGGCCGGTGCGGGAACGGCCAACCTGGCCGCATGGGTGGCGAAATATCATCTCCAGAAAGAGGATTATCTGGTGGAACTGCTGGTGGAGCTGGGATATTTTGGAAACTCCCCGCGGCCGGCGGAGCCCTTCCTCCTCAATTTCGGCAATTTCGGCACCTGCAAGATGCTAACCGATACGCTCGATACGCTGGGGGTGTTTACCTGCGGAGCCACGAACCGGTGTATCGGGGTCCTCGGCGGAGGGCAGATAGATAAATTCGGTAACATCAATTCCAACTGGGCTTCAGATGCTGTATATATCACCGGCTCGGGAGGGGCAAATGACGTGGCCACCGGGGCCGCGGAGACCATGGTGATCATGCAGCAGTCACGGCACCGTTTCCTGGAAAAGGTCCCCTTCGTCACGGCTCCCGGTACCAGGGTAAGGACCCTGGTTTCCACCATGGGTGTCTTTGAAAAGCTGGGTGACGAGGAAGAGTTCACACTGACAAAATACTTCGAGCGCCCCGGTCTTTCCTCCATGGATGAGGCTGTCAGAAATATCAAGGACAACTGCGGATGGGACCTGAAGGTAGACGGAGGGCTCAAGAAACTTTCGCCCCCCACGAGAAATGAGTTAAGACTGCTGCGGGTCTTTGATCCTCGCAGGTATTATCTTAAATAATCCGTAATTTCTACCGATATATTGAGTGTATGAATCCGTCGAACAGACCAGTAGTAGGGTGAGGACTGCTGACAATTCACTGATATGTTATTGAAATCACAATCAACCTCTTTATCTTTTGAATTACGGTGAAATGTATTGTACTAAAAGTGGTGGTTTCATTGGTTTCATTCAGCAGGGGGGACTTACTCTGTACTAAAAAATAATATACAGAGCTTCCGATTGTTACGGCGGTGGGACCGCCTTGAACTATGTGGGAGCGGTGCGGGAGAACGAAGAATGGCGAAGTATGCGCGAATGACAAAGAAACAGCTCATCGAGAGGCTGGAGGAATTCGACAGGCAGCTGGAGGCTTCTCGGAAAGCAGGGGGAGGGATAAAGGAACCAGATCAGCTGCCGGAGGATGAGCAGAGGTACCGGGGCATCCTCGATAATATCCATGAGGCCTATTTCGAAACCGATCTGGCCGGGAATTACACCTTCGTGAACGATGCGATGGGCAGGATACTGGGTCACAGCCGTGAGAAGATTCTCTGCATGAACAGCCGGGAAAATACCAGCCCTGAAATGGTCGAGAAGGCGGTCCCGGTATTTCAAGAGGTATACCGGACGGGTATGCCCGCGGATATCGAAGAATATGAGATCGCTGGAAAGGATGGAAGACCCCGGATCCGGAAACTGCACGTTTCCCTGATGCGGGATTCCAAGGGGAACCCAATCGGATTCAGCGGCATCTCCCGTGATGTGACGGAGCAGGTACAGGCTGAACGGGTACTGGAGGAGAGCGAGGAGCGGTACCGGACGATTCTCGAGAGCATCGAGGAGGGTTATTTCGAGATTGATCTTGCCGGAAATTTTACCTTTGTGAACGACGCCCTGTGCGACATTTTTGGATACAAACGGGATGAGATCATCGGCACAGACAACCGGAAACACACCAGTCCAGAGACGGCAAAACAGGCGTTTTCGATCTTTAATAAGGTGTATCTGACGGGAAAGCCCGCAAATATTAAAGATTATGAGGTTATTAAAAAAGACGGCAGTTCCGGAATCCGGGAGATGCGCGTTTCCCTGATGCGCGATTCGGAGGGAAACCCGATCGGATTCAGGGGTCTCTCCCGCGACGTTACGGAGCGCGTGCGGACTGAACAGGCCCTGAAAGAGAGCGAGGAGCGGTACCGGACGATCCTCGAAGATATTAATGAGGCCTACTTTGAGACGGATCTGGCCAGCAGGGTCACCTTTGTGAATGATGTGATGTGCAGGATGTCGGGTTACAAGCGAGAGGAACTGCTTGGCATGAAAACCCAGGAGTATACGAGTCCTGAATCCGCAAAACGGGTGGATGGTCTATTCAGGGAGGTTTATCGAACAGGCATCCCGGCGGCGATAATGGATTATGAGACCCGTGCCAAGGATGGGAGCACACAGGTTCGCTCTGTACACCTTTCCCTGATGCGCGATTCGGAGGGAAACCCGATCGGGTTCCGGGGCCTTTCCCGCGATGTTACGGAGCAGGAAAAGGCCGAACAGGCCCTTAAAGAGAGTCAGGAGCGATATCACAAACTCTTCGAAAAGACCGCGAGTCCGATTATGATCACCGATCCCGAGGGCTATTTTATCGATTGGAATGCGGCGGCCCTAGCGTTTCTGGAATGCACCAGGGAGGAACTGGCGGAAAAAAATGTTCACGATTTCCAGCCCCCGGAGGCTCGAAAAGACGCAACAGACAGGGGAAGAGAGTACTGGAAGCGCGACAGGACGGTAGAAGCTGAATATCTTGTCCAAGGAAGGATCAAGATTCTCGAACTGTCGATGACACCGGCTGCGCTGAATGGAAGTGATGTTGTCTTCGGTGTGGGAAAGGACATCACCGAACGCAAGCAGATCGAGGAAAAGCTTGCCTATATGGCGACGCACGATCAGCTGACAGGCCTGCCCAACAGGACCCTTTTCAGCGATCGTCTGGAACACGAACTCGCGAGATCCAGACGCGACAAGAAGATGCTCGCCGTAATCCTCTTTGACCTCGATCGATTCAAGGAGGTCAACGATACCCTCGGTCACAGTGTCGGAGATCTGTTGCTGAAGGAGCTCGGTG
>JAFCZZ010000347.1 GCA_019314085.1 Deltaproteobacteria bacterium
CGCGGGTGGACGGCGCGGTATCGGCGCGCAAGGGGCGGATACCGGACCTGGAGCTGGACGCGGTCAAATACCTGTATGATGATTATGTGATCGATAACAGCAAACTGAGTGCGATGGGATACCGGATGATCTATCCGGGTTTCAAAGAGTCCATGAAGCAGATGGGAGAGTGGTATCACGCGGAGGCAGAGAAAAACAGATCCGCATAAATAAATGGGAGGTGCAGGTATGGGACAGGTTGTGGTCATTACCGGATGTGCGGATGGAATGGGGCGTCACGTTGCCAAAATGCTTGCAGCTGCGGGGCATTGCGTAGCGGGCTTTGACGTCGATTCCAAGGGGATAGCCTCCCTTGTGGAGGAACTGAAGGAAATCGGCGGTGATCATCTGCTCGAAACGATCGATATCACCGACCGGCCGGCGATCAAGATATTCTGCGATCGGGTCCTGGCCCGGTACGGTCATGTCGACACGGTGCTTTCCAATGTGGGGATCGGATTCTTCAGTCCCTTTGAGGAGGTAAATCTCGAGAAGGCGCTCCAGTGCCTCGAAATCAATGTCATCGGGGCGGCCGCGATCTTTCAGGCCTTTATCCCATCGATGCGGGAGCGGGGATCCGGCAAGCTCATCGCCATGTCGTCACTGGTGGGGCGTATTCCCTTCCCCTTTGAATCGATATATTCCGCGAGCAAATTCGCCGTTACGGGGATGGTGCTCTCGCTGAAGTATGAAGTGGAACCGTTCGGCATCCAGGTGGCCCTGATCGAGCCTGCGCAGGTTTCCACAAGCTTTGCGGCCAAGATCCATGTACTGCCGCCCGAAGGTTCCGTCTACCGGGATCGGGCCCGGCGGTTTATCGAGCGGGACGACGAGCTCATCAAAACGGCGCCCACGCCACCCTTCGCGGCCAAGAAGATCATGAAGATAATAGAAGCGGAAAAGCCGCCGTTGTTCAACCAGATCGATTTTATGAGCACCTTCTTTCTGTGGATCAACCAGGTCCTCCCGCGGCGGATGCGGGACGCGATCCTGGTCAACCACATGAATATTAAAGTATAGGCATGAAAAAGGATTCAAGGGGTCAAGGATTCAAGTGAAAACATTTAAAAGTCCATCACCGGAACCCTCGGCCCCTGGAACCCTCGAACCCTATTTTCGTATTAAGATCTGACATACAGGAGGCATACCATGAACACACAACAGGCACTCCGTCAACCCCCAACGCGATCCCGCGTCGACAGGCTCCGCTGGAAAATCATCGAGGCGCCCCAGGAAGTCTGCGTAGAGCGCGCCCGGTATCTCACCGAGGCGATGAGGTCCCACTGGAACAAGCCTCCGTTCACGCGGATGAGCCTCGCCTTCGAGCATATCCTTAAAAACATAAGCGTTATCATCCGCGACGACGAGGTCATTGTCGGGTGCCGCACATCCAAGCTCAAGGGGGCTCCCCTCTTTCCGGAAAACAAGTCGTTGTGGATTGAGGGAGACCTTGAAAATTTCGATACACGGGCACTGCAGAGGGCACTGATAACACAGGAAGAAAAGGATGAACTTACCGCGAACATTCTTCCCTACTGGAAAGGAAAGACGGTGGAAGAACGTATGCAGAAGTTCATGCCGGAAGACATCCTGGACGACATGGACAAATACATCTTCACCATGATGCTCGAAATCACCTACGGGATCGGCCATTTTACCATGAACCACGAGCGGGTGCTTACCCACGGGCTTCGCGGCGTCATTGACAATGCCAGCCAAACGCTGGCGGGCCTCTCCCCGGAAGAGAAGAATGGTGAGAAAGGCCTTTTCTACGACGCGGTTCTTCGATCCTGCAACGCCGTTATCTCCTTCGCGAGGCGCTACAGCGAGCTCGCGCATGCAATGGCCGAGACCGATCCTGAACGTGCGGCAGAGCTTAGAGAGATTGCCCGCGTATGCGGCCGTGTCCCCGAACACCCGGCCGAAACGCTCCACGAAGCGATGCAGAGCCTCTACTTTATACACCTGGTTGCGCAGCTTGAATCGGGGGGGAACTCCATATCGCTGGGCCGAATCGATCAGATTCTCTTCCCGTACTATCGGAAGGATGCGGAGGCCGGGCGGGGGTCCCCGGAGAAGGCCCGGGAACTCGTTGCCATGCTTTTTATCAAGACAAATGAGATCTGGAACGTCCTCGAGGAGGCCTTCATTCCGGGCGGAGAGGGTACCGAGGGCAAGACGACGCAGAACGTCACTGTGGGCGGCGTGGGACCCGACGGGCGGGACGCGACCAACGACCTGAGCTATATCGCCCTGGACGCATACGCCGACATACGGACCGTGCAGCCCAATTTCGGTGTCCGGATCTCTCCCGATTGCCCCGAAAAACTGATGCGCAGGGCGGTTGAGTATGACCGCGACGGTGTCCTGATGCATCTTTTTAATGATGAAACTATTGTCCGGTCGCTGGTACGGGGAGGCCACACGCTTGAAGATGCCCGGGATTACGGCATAGTCGGCTGTCTTGAGCCGAATGCACAGGGGAAGACCTTCGGGTCCACCTTCGCGGTCCAGTTTAACGGCATCAAGTGCGTCGAGCTGGCCCTGTCCAATGGGATCGATAATATCTTCGGGTACCCGAGCGGCATCGAATCGGGAGACCCCGTGGGATTCAAGGATTTCGAAGACCTCTGGAACGCCTATGACCGGCAGATGCGCCATTTTATCAGCCAGATGGTCCGGGGGATGGATGTCCTGGACCGAGCGATCGCCGAAACCGTTCCTTCTCCCTTTGCGTCGGCAATGGTCGACGGCTGCATGGAGAAGGGCCTGGACCTGACCAGGGGGGGCGCAGTCTACAATTCAACGGGCGTGCAGCTCATGGGGTTTGCAAACGTGGTGGATAGTCTGTACGCGGTGAAAAAAACAGTCTTCGACGACAAACGGTTTACCATGGCCGACCTGACCGAATGGTTGTCCGAGGACTGGCAGGATGCCGAGGACAAGCGCGCGTATTTTCTGAACCGCGTTCCGAAATATGGGAACGATAATGACGATGTCGATGCGCTGGCCTCACGGGTGATAGAC
>JAFCZZ010000348.1 GCA_019314085.1 Deltaproteobacteria bacterium
AATCCCGAAATAGAAAAATGTTTAATGCTTTCAAATGGAAAATGTTCTGGGAATATACAATTAGATTTCAATAAATAGATCATATTGTTAATTCTCTAACAACACGGCATACCAACAAAATTCATCTGACATACAAGATGAGGTCGACGAATTTGAAATACGTGCATGGGTATAATCAAAACGAAAACATATGGTTGCAGGACCAAACGACAACGCTTGTCGAACTGTTGCATTCTGATACCGTGTATCCGGCAGGGCTACATCTTTAACCTGCCGTTTGACCGCTCCGTTCCCTTTGCGTCGGTGACGGGCTGGGTTGATCGAGGGTGCGCGCCAGCCGGGCGGGGTACAATTTGATTTGACACCTGCCGAAATAGTGGTATATTTCCAGCCATGGCAGCGAGGAAAAAAGAGACGGATTTTAATGAGTATTTCGACTTTCTGTGGGAGTACGCCCAGTCAAAGAAGATAAGCAAGGGCGCGTTCATGAAGAACTCCGGTCTCTCTCCCCAGCGGTTCAGCGAGTTCTCACAGAAGAGCAGAAACATAACCGGCGAATATTTTCTCAAGATGCTGGAGGGAGTCGGTCTGACCACCGAAGAGGTGGAACGGCTCAGCGGTATGCCTTTCTCCGACGAGCAGCACAGCCTCCTGAAGTTTGACGCCTTCGTCAAGAGCCAGAGGCCCTTTCTGGAAGAGTTGATGAAAGACCCCGCAAAGCTCCAGACATGCAAGGCCATCATAAAGGCCGACCGGTTCTGGAACGACCGCTATGTCCAGCGGCTGATCGGGAAACTGCCGGAGCTCAAAAAGCGCACGCAGTCTTTCTGGGATAACCTCTCCCGGCTGTAATGGACTTCCCCTGCATGCCTCCCCGTGAAGATATCCGTCCGTCTGTATGACGAATGAGGCGAAAAGCGAACGATCATGGCAAAAGAAAAGATCCCCTCAACCCCGGCCATCCGATTCCTGCGGGAAAACGGCGTCACATTCACGCTCCGTCCTTACAAATACGAAGACCGGGGCGGAACGGAGGTGGCAACCCGGGCACTGGGGTGCGACGAGCACGAGACCGGCAAGACGCTTGTCATGGAGGACGAGCACAAAAACCCCCTTATCATCCTGATGCATGGGGACAGGGAGGTGTCGACAAGGAACCTGGCCCGCTCCATCGGAACAAAAACGGTAACCCCTTGCGATCCCGCCGTGGCCCAGAAGCACACGGGATACATGGTTGGGGGGACCTCCCCCTTCGGCATACGCAAGGTCATGCCGATCTACGTGGAGGAGAGCATCCTGGACCTGCCGCGGATATTCATAAACGCCGGACACCGGGGCCTTCTCGCCGAGATGGACCCTGAGGAGATGGCACGGATCCTCGATCTCAAACCGGTACGGGTGGGGATATGAGAGTCAGCTTTACGACCGTATTTACCGACAACCTGCCTCCGGTCGATTCCGGGATCGAAGAGCTGAAGGGCTGGTGCCACAGGTTCCACGAACGGGGGCTGACCCCTTCCTTTGAGGGAAGTTCCCTGGGCAATCTGAGCTTCAGACCGGAGAAGGGAAATAATTCCTTTATCATCACCGCCTCTCAGCTGGAGATCAAGGAAAACCTCACCGAAGACGCGTTCGTGCGGATCCACGCGTGCGATTTCGACCGGGGAATCGTCCGCGCGAGCGGTACGCGGGAGCCCTCCTCCGAGAGCATGCTCCACTTCGAGATCTACAAGGCAAGAAAAGAGATAGGCGCAATCTTCCACGGCCACTGCGCCCCCATCCTGGAGCGGGCCGAAGAGATGCGCCTGCCCGTCACCCGAAGGGAGGAGGCCTTCGGATCCTCCGCCCTCGTGCGGCGCGTCCTGGAGCTGCTGGACGACCACACCTTCGTCGTCATGAGAAACCACGGGTTCCTCGCCCTGGGCGCTGATATGAAATCCGCCGGGGAGCTCGCACTGCGCGTCCACGGCGAATGTCTCAGATAAAAGATAGTGTTGACAAAACTCTCCTGCTTCCATACTATTGCTACCATATATCAGAACCCATCGAAACGGGCAGGAAGCGCGGCGCGCACGAGGAAAAACGGATGAAACAGTTTTTCAACCTCTATAAACACGGCTTTATAAAGACCGCCGTCTGCATACCGGAGATCCGTGTGGCAGACCCCGCATTCAACGCCGCGCGCACCATTGAACTGGCACAGAAGGCGGCGAAAGAGGGCGCCCTCTTTTCCCTGTTCCCGGAGCTGGGCATATCGGCCTACTCCAACGAGGACCTCTTTCACCAGGACGCCCTTCTGGAAGGCACCCTCAGGGCGCTGGAAACCATCCTCGACAAAACAAAGAACATCAACATGATCATGGCCGTCGGCGCACCCCTGCGGATCGATTCGCTCCTGTTCAACTGCGGGCTGGTCCTCTACAAGGGAAAGATCCTGGGGATCGGGGTCAAGTCATACCTTCCCAACTACCGGGAATTCTACGAGGGACGACAGTTCAGCCCGGCCGAGGAGATCATATCAAAGACGATTGACCTCGGCGGCCAGGACGACATCCCCTTCGGGGCCGATCTGATATTCGAAGCGAAGAATATAAAAAACTTCAGCCTGTTCCTTGAAATATGCGAGGATGTGTGGGTCTCCATACCCCCCTCAAGCTTCGCCGCGCTCGCGGGGGCCACGGTCATCGCCAACCTGTCCGCCTCCAACATCACGGTGGGAAAGGCCGAATACCGCAGCAGCCTCGTCATGAACCAGTCGGCTCGCCTGCTGGCGGCCTACCTGTACGCCGGATCGGGCCCCGGCGAATCCACCACCGATCTGGCATGGGACGGCCACGCCATGATATGCGAGAACGGCACCCTCCTCGCCGAATCGGAGCGGTTCTCACAGGAGGAGCAGATCATCTCCGCAGATATCGACCTGGATCGCCTCGTACAGGACAGGATGCGCATGACCGGCTTCGGGCAGAACGCGCGGACCCACCGCGATACCGTCGCCCGATTCCGCAAGATTCCCTTCTCCGTCGAGATTCCAAAAAAAAAACTGCTCCTGACTAGGGAGT
>JAFCZZ010000349.1 GCA_019314085.1 Deltaproteobacteria bacterium
GCACAACCCGAGGCCCGTCCGCGACTTCCTCTACCGGGACGACCACGTGGAGGCGTACGTGCGTTGCCTCGAGAACCGACGGGCGATCGGCAAGACCATCAACGTGTGCACGGGTCGGGGGGTCACCATCGAGGAGATGGCGAGGCTCGTGGCGGGGCTGGTCGAGGAGCGCACGGGCGAAAAGGTGGAGATCTCCTGGGAGGCGGAGCCCGACAGGCCCCTGGACATCCCCGTGCTCGTGGGGTCCCGGGAGCGGGCCAGACGCGTGCTCGGGTGGAGGCCGCGCCGCTCGCTCGAGGAGGGTCTGCGCCTGGCGATCGAGGAGTGGGGGAGGATACTAGGATGCTAATTCAGATCGTCGGCGCCGGGGTTGTCGGACAGGCGACCGGAAGGGGCTTCGCCCGCTTCGGGCACGAGGTGGTGTTCTGCGACACGGACAGGCGGAAGCTCATACCCCTCGGCGAAGAGTTCGAGACCACCGCCGAGCCGAGGGATGCCGACGTGCACTTCGTGTGCGTCCCCGAGGGGGAGGTCGAGTCCACCGTGGAAGGGCTGCTCAGTCAGCTCGGGCTCGTGGTCATAAGGAGCACGGTCCCCCCCGGAACCGCCAGGCGCATGAACGAGAAGGGGGTACACGTGTGCTCCAACCCCGAGTTCCTGCGCGAGGCGGTGGCCGAGTACGAGTTCCTCAACCCCCACATGGTGGTCATCGGGGAGTGCTGCCCGCAGCACGGGGACGTCCTCGAGCGGCTCTACCGCCCGTTCCGCGCGCCCATCGTCCGCACCGACCCCACCACGGCCGAGATGGCCAAGCTCGCGGTCAACTGCCACCTGGCCTGCCTCATATCTTTCTGGAACGAGGTGCACCTCATCTGCGAGCGGCTCGGGGTAAACTCCCACGAGGTCGGGGCGATAGCCTCGCTCGACCCCCGCGTGAGCCCCTACGGGGCGCGCATGCACGGGAGGCCGTTCGGGGGGCGCTGCCTGCCCAAGGACCTGAAACAAGTACTGGAGCTGTGCGAGAGGGTGGGGTACAGACCGGTCTTGCTCGAGGCCGTCAAGCGGCTGAACGAGGAGATATGGTGAAGGTCTTTCTCCTCGCGGCGGGGGAGGGCACCAGGCTCTGGCCCATCACGGAGTTCTACCCGAAGGCGCTGGTCCCCGTCGCCGGGATCCCGTGCGTCCGCCGGGTGATAGACCGCGTCCTCCGGCAGGGCTTCAGCGACATAGCGGTGATAGCGAACGAGCGCTTCGTCCCCCACTTCAGGCACGAGAATCGGGGGGCGGTTCCTGGTTCACTACGCGGACGAACTCACAGGGGTGGACCTCCGGGAGCTCCTGCTCTTCCACGAGTCGAAAGTGAACGGGATAGGGACCCTGGCGCTCGTCCGCAACGTCCCCTTGGAGGTCGGGGTCGTCGAGCTGAGGGGCGAGCAGGTGGCGGGGTTCCGGGAGAAGCCCCCGCTGGACAGGCCCACCTGGGCGGGGATAGCGGTGCTCGAGCCCGAGATCCTCGAGTTCATCGAGCGGGGGGACGACTTCGCCCGGGACGTCTTCCCTAGGGTCATCAGCGCGGGGAAGCGGCTCTACGGCCTCGTGAGCGACGCGGAGTGGCTCGACATAGGGAGCCTCAGCCACCTGAGGCGCGCGGAGGAGGTGTTCTCACGCGACTCGTCGTAGCCGGCCACAGCCTCGTCGACTTGAGGCAAGCCTGGTTCTGCGAGGCCATACGCAGGCTCGGGCACGAGGTGCTCGAGGTGTACCCCGAGCGCTGGAACTGGCAGCGCCGCGAGGGGGGGTTCAAGGTAGAGAACGAGGGGGATATGGCGCGCTACCACTTCACGTGGGAAGCCTTCAGGCGGGTCAGGGACTTCAAACCGGATCTGATCTACTCCATGTCCGAGTGGTGGGCCCTCCAGTCGCTGGTGAGCGCGAAGTGGGCCGAGCGCCTGCGCGTCCCGCTCGTGCTTTACTTCTGGGAGAACCTCCGCAAGCCCCCGGAAGACGTCATCCTCCGGCGGCTCCGCCCCTCCCTGGTCGTCTGCGGGAACTCGAGGGCCGAGCGGCTGGTCGGGCCCCACGCCGAGACGCTGAGGCTCCCCCAAGTGGGAATCGACACCTCGCGCTTCAAACCGTCGGAGCGCGAAAGGGACATCGACGTGCTCTACGTGGGGCGCATGGTCCCCGAGAAGGGCGTGGAGTACATCCGCCGGGCCCACCCGAACGCGACCTTCGTCTCCGGAGTGGACTACGCGGAGCTCCCGCCCTACTACCAGCGCGCGAGGGTGTTCTGCTCGTACCCCTACGACACGCCGACCTGGGTGGAGCAGGCCGGGAACTACACGAACCTCGAGGCTTTAGCTTGCGCGACACCCGTGGTGACGAGCGACGCGGGGGCGATCCCGGAGTGGCTCGAGGGGTGCGGAGGGGCGGCGGTCCTCCCCCAGCGCAACCCGGACCTCCTGAGGTCGGTCATCGGGGACCTCCTGCGGGACGGGGGCGAGCGCGAGCGGATGGGGCTCGCGGGGAGGAGGTTCGTGGTCGAGCGCTACGAGAACTCCGTGGTGGCGAAGAAACTGATGGAAGCATTGGAGGAATTAATTTGAAGATCCTGCTGGCATCGCCGGTGATAACCTCCGAGTTCGACTCGGGCATCTACATCCTCAGGGCGCTCTCGGAGCTCGGGCACCACGTGCGCGTGTGGGACTACCGCCTCAGCCCCTACTTCCCCCCGACCTTCGGGGACTACGACCTGCTCCTGGCGAACAAGGGGGAGACGGTGCCCGTCTGGCGCTTCAAGCCCCCCAGGGTGTGCTGGTACCCCGACGTGCTGGGGCGCTTCCCCGAGCACCTGGAGGTGGTGAGGCGGTACGACCGCGTGTTCACCATCAACAAGCCCCCGGAGGACTGCGACTGGGCGACCTGGCTCCCGGGGTGCTACGATCCATTGGTGCACCGGGACCTCCTCCTCTCCAAGGAGTGGGACACGGTCTACATCGGAACCGCCAACTCGCGGCGGAAGGTGGAGTGGATCCGCGCGATCAAGCCCCAGGCAATATTCGGAAACGAGTGGCAGCGGTTCGGGATCGATGCACATCCCCCCCGGTACTCCGTCCGCTTCGCCGTGGCGGTGAACCGGGCGCGCATAGCGATAAACGTCCACGAGTCCGAGCACGGGGTGAACCGGAAGCTCTACGAGCTCGTGCCCTGCGCCTTCACCCTGACCGACCGGGTCCGGGGGATCGAGGAGATCCTGGGGGACAGGCTCGCGGACCTCGTGTGCTTCGACTCCCCGAGGCGCGCCAGGGAGCTCGTCCGGTACTACCTCGAGAACCCCGAGGAACGGGAGCGCGTCTGGGCAATGGAGCGGAAGGCGCTGGAGCCCTACACCTACGAGAACCAAGTCAGAAAAATCCTGGAGGCGGTGGGTTGAACCAAGCGGAGCTCATCCACAGGCGAAAATGGGACCACCTGGTCATCCTCGACTCCGCCCGCTACGACCACTTCGAGCAAGAGGTGTGGAGGTACTTGGACGGGCACCTGGAGGAGGCCCACTCGCCCTTCGGGGGAACCCTGGGGTGGCTGAAGGGAACGTGGAGGGGGAGCTACAACCTGTGCTACTACTCGACGATCCCCCTCGTGAACTCCAGGGTCCCGCTGTACGGCTTCGACGCCAGGGTTCATTTCAGGGAAATAGTCGACCTGTGGGACTCCGCCTGGGACGAGGAGCTCTCCACGGTCCCCCCCTGGAACGTGAACCGGGCGGTGCTGAGCCACCGAAGACCCCGGTCCGTCGTCCACTACGCCCAGCCCCACGGCCCGTGGATAGGCGAGACCAAGCTGACCGTGAGGGGGGTAAAGCACAGGATAGTCAGCTCGCGTCCCTTTTTCGTGCTCAGACCCGAGGGGGCGCCGTACCACGCGGACGGGATGGTGATCAGGTACATGGTCAGGCAGGGGAAGGTGGACGTAGAGACCCTGCGCAGGGCCTACCGGGACAACCTCCGCTTGGTTCTGGAGCACGCGCGCGAACTGGTGGACGGACTGGAGGGAAAGATAGTCTTAAGTTCGGACCACGGCGAGTTCCTAGGCGAGCACGGGCTATTCGGGCACGGCGAGCACCTGCCGAAGCTCCCCGAGCTCACGCGCGTGCCCTGGTTCGAGGTGATGAGGTGACGGGACTGGAGGAGCTCGTCGGGAAAAGCGTTTACATCCTTC
>JAFCZZ010000350.1 GCA_019314085.1 Deltaproteobacteria bacterium
TTTATGGCATTTGTCGCCACATCGACGTGGGCCCTGTTTGGCGCCGCTATCAGAAACTATCTCAAGAATTCGTTCTTCAGAAGGACGGTGAACCTGTGCCTGTCACTATTGCTGGTGTATACGGCAGTCGAGCTCTCCGGGATCTTGCAATGGTTTGGAAATAGCTAATGGAGCGCGGCGGAATTTCGTTTGTCAATTGCCATAACGGTACTGGCCCTTTAAAAATTATGTGCCATCCGGCTTGATGGCCTCCAGCTCCGCCCACCGCTCGTATGCCACAGCCAGAGACTGTTCCAGTTCTTCAACCCGTGCCTTGGCCTGACTGATGAGCGTACCTTCCTGCTGGTAGAATGAGGGGTCTGCCATGGAGGCATACAGTTCCTGCTGTTCGGCTTCCATGGCCTCGATCTCCCGCGGCAGGCCCTCCAGCTCTCGCGTCTCCCTGAATGACAGCTTCCTCGGCCCCGCGGGCCTCGGTCTCTTCTTTATCTTCTTTTCAGGTGTCTTTGACTCTTCTGTCTCTGCCGGGCGTTGTATAAGCCAGTCATCATACCCCCCGGCATATTCCTGCAGAGTGCCGTCCTTCTCGAAGACGAGGGTGGACGTGACGACATTATTAAGAAATGCGCGTTCGTGACTGACGAGGAGAACCGTGCCCTTGTAATCAAAGAGCAGCTCCTCTAAAAGCTCCAATGTCTCGGCGTCCAGGTCGTTTGTCGGTTCGTCCATAACCAGGATATTGGCAGGCTTTGTAAAAAGCTTGGCCAGGAGCAGACGATTCCGCTCACCGCCGGAAAGTGTTCCGACCGGCGAGCGCGCCCGGTCCGGTGTGAAGAGAAAATCCTGCAGGTAACCAATGATATGTTTCGGTCTACCATTGATAGTCAGCGTGTCCTTGCCCTCTGCGACATTATTAATGACCGTGTCGTCTTCATCGAGCACCGCCCGATGCTGGTCAAAATAGGCGGCCTCGAGGTTAACACCGAGCCTGACGGTGCCCTGCTGCGGCGTAAGGTCGCCAAGCAAGAGGCGAAGCAGTGTGGTCTTGCCGGAGCCATTCGGCCCGATAATGCCGACCCTATCGCCACGCAGGATGGTGGTGGAAAGGTTCCGGATAATGATATTGTCACCATAGCCAAAGGTGACCCCTTTCAGCTGTGCGACAAGTTTTCCCGATGGCACTGCATCCTGGAGCTGCATGCGGGCACGGCCGATCAGTTCCTTCCTGGCCCCGCGTTCTTTCCGCATCTCCACAAGGTCGCGGACCCTCCCCTCATTCCTGGTACGCCTGGCCTTGATCCCCTGGCGTATCCATATCTCCTCTCGAGCGAGTTTCTTGTCGAAACGAGTATGCTGGGATGCCTCAGCCGCGAGTGTTTCGGCCTTTCGTCTCAGATACGTATCATAATTGCCGGGCCAGCTTGTGAGGGTTCCCCGGTCGAGATTGACAATACGGGTCGCGAGTTTTCTGACAAGCATCCGGTCATGGGTGACAAACAAGAGAGCGATCCTCGTGTTCAACAGAAATTCTTCCAGCCAGGTTATGGCATCGATATCAAGATGGTTGGTTGGCTCATCGAGGAGCAGAAGATCGGGATCGCTCACCAGTGCCGAGGCCAGCAAGACCCTCCTCTTCATCCCTTCGGAAAGTTCCGAATAGGGTAAATCCGCGTTCAACTGAAGACGGGAGATAACGGTTTCCACACGTTGCTTAGCATGCCAGCCACCCGCGATCTCCAGTTGGTGCTGCACCCCCTCCATCTCTGTCAACAGATTTTCGTCCCCGCCGGAACCCAGGCGCACCGAAATATCATGGTAGTGCGTAAGCAGTTTCCGTAACGCGCCAAGTCCGCCGGCGACAACCTCAAAGGCCGAACCCGTAAGATCCAGTGCCACATCCTGAGCGATATGGGCGACACGGAGACCCCTCTGTCGAACAATGGTGCCGCTGTCCGGTTCAAGGTCTCCGGTAATCACCTTCATAAGAGAGGATTTGCCTTCACCATTACGGCCGATCAGGCAGACTCGTTCTCCTGATGCAATCTCAAGGTTGATCTCTTGCAGTATGGGCGGACCGCCAAAACTGAGGGTTAGATTCTGTAAACTGATGAGAGACATGGAGCGCTTGTATACCCTTTTGGGTTTTATGGCAACTGTATCGGCGCGGTGTATACGGAATGAGTCAATCCCTTTCCTAACCGGGCGGTGACAGGCAGTCCGGTTGAGTGATTGGTTGCGCGGCGGACCGTATCCCTGCCTGACATCTGCGAGAAATCAAGGCGATATGGCAAAATCCCAACCCATTTCAATCGCCAACCACTGAGGAAGAAGCATTTGTGAACGAGAGAAATCCATGTCCGCATTTTCGATATGATCCCTTATTGCCTTTGAAAAAGGACTTGCCGCCGCCACAATGGATGTGAGCACCGCCGGAGCACCCTCTGTCGATTCAGGATCAAGGGTTGCACGGCACAATCGGGGATGCGAAGAGACCAAATGCGTTCGACACACGACCGGTCTCACCGGGTAGGCGATACAGGCACCATTCACCAGAAGAGGACAGCACGGTCCATAGTTGGAAAGATCGATCTGCTCATCGACCTTGGCCGACGGATATCTGCCCGGCTTGGATTTATCCCATTCATGCCATTGATGCGTTCGCACCCTGAGATCGTTTATCTGATCTGCTGACAATGTCCGCTTGACATATCGTGCCAGGGTGTGGGCCTCTGCAATATTCGTAAGGATATGATATCGGCAGCAGTGACAACAACCCATTTTACAGGTCGGAACGATGCCATCTTCATTACGCAGCCGGTCCAGTTCGCGTGCAGTCGCTTCATCCACAGAAGAATACACGCCGTTGACGAAGTCCCCTTGCGGTGTAATTGGGATATCGGCTCCTAATTCCTCAAGGCCAATACCGAAATTGCCATCCTCAATAAAGCTCATCATTCCCCTTTTTTTTGATAAGAACTTCAGGCATACACAAGACAGCAAGTCCGATCCCATTGGCACCGAGATGACAGAATCTAACCGAAAGACCTCTCAAAGAGGTCATTGCCTTGCGGCCTTCTTCAGTCAGGTTGCGCGTTCCCGTCCCGCAGAACGAATCATAACTGATGACGGGCGTGTCCTTTTCCCAGGCGTTGTCCTTCCACGTATACCAGCCAGCGGTTTCCTGATCGAAAACGCTCACCGGCCGGTTAAAGAATTTTGCCAACTCAACCGCCCAGCCCGTTCCGCCTTTAACGGTTCCGTCTTCCATGATTGTTCCCACCGCTATAACCTGAAAGCCTTTATTCACCATCTGGAAAATAACCTGGATTACTTTTCTGATTGTGTCGGCATGCGTATACCGTCTCCCCATGCGTTTGGAAACAATCTCCATGCTGACATCACCCAATTTCAATTCCTCATCACTTAAGATCGTGACATTCTTTTCACGAGTGAGGGTATGTCCCGGGTACGAAAAGGTTTCTTCACGGGCTCCCCACTTCTCCGCATTTTCTCCGAAAGCGGTTTCCGCGCCTTTCAGTCCGCCACTGAAAAATTTGATCTTTGAATAGTCTTTCATTATTTTCCTCCATACAGTGTAGTATTTAATTGTAACCGTTTCGCACAATGTCTCTGCAATGCTCATGGGTGTATGGTAAGCACGCATATCACAAACGAAAACGCCCCCCGCTATCCGAGACAGACAGCATGTAACTTTCCGCCAGTCCTCAAAGTTTCAATTGACTGCCGACAGGATATATTTCACCGATCCCTCGATTGTAACGGACACCCTGGCATCGCAATCGCTCCCTCGAAATCCGGGTTGTATCGGCAACTGTCAGATTA
Source organism: Deltaproteobacteria bacterium (assembly GCA_019314085.1). Next base: position 3,844 of record JAFCZZ010000350.1, read on the forward strand.
TCGCCTTGTGTTCAACCAGCAGGCGGCACACCATCACGCAACCAACGCGTCTCTCTTAAAAACGCCATAATCGCATCATTTGAATGTACCATAATGAAACGCA
>JAFCZZ010000351.1 GCA_019314085.1 Deltaproteobacteria bacterium
GTGCTGGTTGTCGTCGTCGTGGTGGTCGTGGTCGTCGTGGGGACGGTCGTGGTCGTGGTGGTCGTCGTCGCAGCGGGGGCCAGGGGGTTCCCGGCATTTCGCGGGTTCACGTACGCGCTAAACACGAGCGGCGCGACACCGGCGATCGAATGATCGAGGGCCAGGTCTATCCGTATCGTCGACAGCTCCCGATCATCATCGGCGGTCGTCCAGGGAGAGCCGTCCTGTTTGAAAAAGGTGAGGGTCAGGTCGTTGACGCCGTCGACCAGCGTATCGCCGGTCGCCCAGGCGGTCGATCCCACGGAGATCTTCACCTCGCTCCCCGACAGGCCCATGCCGCGGGAGCCGGGGGGCGCCGCCCCCCTCGGTATCGTAAATTGAATAGAGGAGGTGGCAGCCACCGTCACGGTCGTGATCTGCACCATCTCGCGCCGTATCCGTTCCATGGCCAGCTGGGCCTTCTGACTCAGGCGCGTCGTCTCTTTCGCGAGGGTATAGCCCTCTATACCTTTCACGATGCCGACCCCCGCAGCGGCGGCCAGCATTCCCGTCAGTATCAGCACTGCGATCATTTCGATCAGTGTAAAACCCGCTTCTCTTTTCACTTCTCCCCCGGAACCGCGCCCCTCTATTCGGTAAAGATCGTGATCAGTGTCTGATCCCCCTTCGTCAGCGTCATCTTCTGTATCGCCGTGTCGGCGCCCGATTCCGTATAGTCCTCAGAAGGAGAGGCCTCGGCTGCAAAGGCCGTAGCCGCCACCTGGACGTCATCAATCTCCGATCCATACAAGGCGCTCAGTTCGCTTACGGAATCTCTGGCTCCGACAAAGTCCGCCAGGACCAGGGTCTCGGCGTTCAGTTCCTCACGGTAGTCGGCGATGATCTCCTCCATCACCGTCGACAGCTCGAGCTCTTCATTCATCCAGGTTACGCTCCTCCCGCTCTGCGTCACCTGTGTCGCCATGAACGAGACCACCATGGCACCCACAACGGCGACCACGACGAGGGTCACGATAAACTCCAGCAATGAAAAACCCTTCTGGCTGAATCCCTTCACGATCGCCACTCTCCCCGTTTCCCCGGCCCGCGCCTCCCCGGCCGGTTGTTCTAATTCGGCGTAAAATACTGGGCCACCCGGGTGCTGTCCCCGCTGCCGATCCCCTGCAGGTCTTCGTCGTAGTGAACCTCGACGTCATTCTGAAGCGTAACCGTCTTTCCGATCAGCGCCCCGTAGGCAACGGCGTTATTTATGAGAAGGATATCCGCCGCCGGCGCGTAGATCGCGCCGCAGGTGCTCCCCCACTCGATATCCTGGCAACCGGCAAGGCCGTAAATGAGAAAGTGCGCCGGTATCTGGTCGGGGGTGAGGATGAAATTCCCCGAAAGGTTCAGGTCGCCCCCGGCATAGATCGTCAGCGAGGCGCCGGCACTGATATTCAGCGTGGCGTTGGGGCTGGCGCCCGTGGTGCCTTCAACATACAGGACCACATCGCCCGATATATTGACCGTGGAACCGTTCGTGAGGTCGACGGCGGCGGTATAGTACTCCCCGGCGCCGAGGTTGACCGTCTGGTTGTTGGACGACATATCGAGCTCCGCCGTTTTATCCTCCCAGGAGGCCGCGCCGGAGGGGAGCCCCTCCGGGGTCACGTCCCTGTCGGCCAGCACCTCCAGCTCACCATGCAACTCCGTGCCGGCGTCCATACCGTCCAGGTTGTCGGCGTTGGTCCCCACGTCCCCGTGTTCGCCGTCCGTCGGCTCCGCGGACGAGCTGTAGCTGTCGATAACCACGCTCGACCCGGTAGCGACTCCATCATCGCCGAAGAGGGCGTGATCAAATCTGCTCCCCAGTCGATAGGTCAGGGTCACCCGCGCCTCAAGGGTGCGCCCCTCGGCTACGACCCCCGTGGACGTAAAGAGGCCGTTCGTGATCTTGTTGATCTCGAAGAAGGCGTAGCCGTCATCGAATTTAAAGGTATGGGCGCCGGAAGACAGATCCTGCAATCGGGCAATGGTATATCTCCCCCCTGCCTCGGCGAGATAGTATGCCTTCATCGCCTGGGTTGCCGACACCTGACCCATCTCGGAGGTGAACCGGGCGGGCAGGATGGCGGCGGTCAGCGCCGCCAGGACCACCATGGTGACGATAAGGACCAGGAGGACAGACCCGGCACTGCCCCGAAGGGTGGGATCGGGTCCCTTGCCCTTCCTCTTCCCGGCACACCGCGCCACGCACCTTTTTCTGAGATCCGATTGTTCCCCCATACCAATCACCGTCCGCCGGAAATCCGGGTCTGCTATGAGAGTTTTGAGTTGTCATTTCGAGGAGTGTAAACGACGAGAAATCTTGATTATACGGGTTTGTTAAGATTTCTCCCTACGGTCGAAATGACAAATAATAATTATTCAAACCCCTCACGATATCAATCAATATAACCGGTATTCTTCGTAACCACGATATCACCGGCATCTGTCGAGATGGTGACCGAGGCCGCCCCCGGGCTCCCCCACTCATCGAACTCTACCGTGGCTACCGTGCTGATCGCAAGCGGCCAGGTCCCCACGGAGCCGTCGCTGAATACCACCACGTACCGGGAATCATCCTCCACCTGGAACCGTACCGGGGTCGCGTCGTCACCGCCGGTAAAGAACCAGTAATTGCTGTATGTCCTGCCGTCATAACTCCGCGTGCCGGCAAAATTGATCCCGCATGCCGAATCGGAATGGATCGCGCGCGCCTGGGCGAAGCGGAGGTGGGCCTTCACCATGACCAGCTGCGGCTTCGTCGCATAGTCGTCTGTCGAAAGGATTGTCACCACGGCAACCCCGGTCATAATACCGATGAGTATCAGAACCACGATGACCTCCACCATGGTGAAGGCGCTGCTGTTTCTCCATCCCGTCGTACGGATCTTTTCCGGCACGGAAACCCCTTTCCCGTGATCAGCGAAATCCCCGCGCTCTGCGCACCCTCTCCGAAGAGGGAAGACTTTAGCCCCCGGCGATCCCGGCTTGCGCAGCGCAATTATACCGCATTTATATGGTTATAATTCAATGTATTTTCCAGAATCTGCTTGCAAATAAGGAGCCTTGCTGTATATCTAGACGTGACAGAGGATCTTTCTCTGAACCGAAGGAAAGCGAGGCCCCCGCAGTGCCGGACATCAGCATCGTCATCCCAGCCTACCGCGAAGAGGGGGGTATCTTCGGCGTTGTCGAAGAGACGCGCCGGGTAATGAATGCGACGGGCCGGAGCTACGAAATACTGGTGGTCGATGACGGATCGGATGACGGGACGTCCGCGGAGGCGCAGAGGGCCGGCGCCCGCATACTCTCGCACCCGTACAACATCGGAAACGGGGCGGCGGTAAAGACCGGGATCAGGAATGCGCAGGGGGAGATCCTGGTCACGCTCGACGCAGACGGTCAGCATTCGCCCGAAGACATACCCCGCCTGCTGGAAAAGATGGATACCTATGACATGGCGGTCGGGGCGCGAGGGGATGATTCGAAGACCTCCTTTCTCCGCAGAGCGGGAAACAGGATCTACAATCGTTTCGCCACGTACATGTGCAGGCGCAGGATCGAAGACCTGACGTCGGGGTTCAGGGCGGTACGAAGGGACATCGCTCGCCGCTTCGTATTCCTCCTTCCCAACACCTTTTCCTACCCGACGACCATTACGATGGCGGTGATCCGCTCCGGGTACAGCCTCGCGTACGTGCCGATAACAACAAACCGCCGCGTGGGGGCAAGCAAGATACAGCCGATACGGGACGGCTCCCGCTTCTTTCTGATTATCATCAAGATCGCCACCCTCTTCTCACCCATGAGAGTCTTCCTGCCGGTCAGCGTAACCATGTTCCTTGCCGGACTTGGCTACGGTCTTTTCAAGATATTTTTCATGGGAGGGCAGTATGGTCCCACCTCCGCCATGCTGATGACGGTGTCGGTGGTGATATTCATGGTAGGGCTGGTCTCGGAACAGGTGGCACAACTGAGGTTTGACGGGGCCGATAGGAAATGACTGGCGTAACCTGTAAATTGAAGATTTACTATAACCATCTTCAAATGTTACACTATAAGCAACATTGATATCATTTGACTTGATGGAAGAAGTTATGAAATCTTCAAATATCATAAAGGCAAAGATGCCGGCTTCGTAAAAAGTCCAAATCCAGCAACTAGTTAACATGATACAAACATTTCTGAAACAAAGTAGCCCGCTCCATTTTAGTTATAGGCTGGTTTTCGATATCTTGAAAAAGGTTGTAATGCACCGCCCGTGTACCAGTGGATCTGCTATGTTATGCATGATAAGATAATAAAGTTAATGCATTATGACAGACAAATATGGCAATGGCAAAACCTCGGAATGCATAGTAAAAGTTCCCTCCTTTTCCCAATCCTGAGGTGATATTAAACCCTTGCTCTAATCTAAAACCGATTGTATCGCGGAAGCGGAAAAGGATATTTGTTAACCGAACCTTTCAGGAGCCTACACAGGAAATGATTAAAGAACCCTCTATCCGACCCACAAAATTTGCAACTAATCTAAATTCGTTGTTATTTAATGATAGCGGGGTAGTCAGTTAGCTCCTCCTACGGAATGCCAACACGCTATAATCTATGGACATTTCTGGCAGATAGCCTATTCGCCACTTATGAAAGATTTGTCGTGTAATTCCAGG
>JAFCZZ010000352.1 GCA_019314085.1 Deltaproteobacteria bacterium
CTGGGGGGCATATCCAGGGAAAACATCATGGGGACCTTCTGCATATCCTCGACCCCCGACGCGATATAGATGTCGCCCTCATCGCACATGATCGCCCGGGCCGCATGCTCCGTCGCGGCCATACCCGAGCAGCACTGCTGGCCCACTCCATTCGTCGCTACTGCCTCCGGGAATCCTCCGGCCAGCCAGGCGCTCCTGGCAATATCGTTCTGCATCCCCGCCTGATTGGCCGACCCGCAGAAAACCGCATCTATATCCTCGGGCTTGACCTTGGGATTTCTCTCGAAAAGGGCCTCATAGACCTTGATCAGCAATTCTTCAGGCCGTACATTTCTGAACCAGCCTTTGTCCTTGTGAGCCCGCGCATTCGCGCTCCTGATACCATCAATAATTACGCATTCTTTCATTTCCATCCCTCCGAATATTTTTTGAAGCAGAGAGGGGAATGAGGGGGTCACCCCTCATTCCTCCCGGCTCCATGGTAACCAGCATTGCGCCGGTTGCTCCGGCGCTCCTCGTTCCAAACATCCATACCTATACCGCAAAAGATTCTTCCGCGATCTCGACGGCAAGGGCCTCACTGTCTTTGATGATTTCGCACCTGGCCTTGACGGTGGGGAGAATCTCAGCGGCAAAGAATCTCGCCGACATCACCTTGCCCTTGTAGAAGGAAACGTCCGCATCGCCGGCATCCAGAGAGGCCAGCTTCTCAAGGGCAACACCCGCGCCCTGGAGGAGAAGCCACCCGCAGACCACGTCACCCATGATCGCCAGGAAGGGTTCGACGTTCTGGATCGGGACGGCCGCCTTGCCGGACTTGAAGAATTCGATAAAGGCGAGGGGAAGTTCCGCTAGGGCACCGGAGGCCTCCTCCAGATCCACGGCGGAGGGCTTCAGTGCTTCGACCCCCTTCAGCTTCTCGATCGTTGCGGTAATGTCGGTGAACAGGTTCATGACATTCTGTCCCTTGTTCTGCCCCAGCTTTCTGCCGACGAGGTCCATCGCCTGGATCTGGTTCGTGCCCTCGTAGATCTGGGTAATCTTGCAATCCCTGAGGTACTGCTCAACGGGATACTCCTGGCAGTAGCCGTAACCACCGTAGACATCCATCGCCTTGGTACAGATCTCCACAGCTTTGTCGGATGAAAAGGCCTTGCAGATCGGTGTCAGGAGCTCCACGAACCCGTGATACCTGTTGCGTTCCTCCTCGGAATCCGACGCCTCGGCCACATCGATACAGAATCCCGTGAAGTAGTTCAGGGCCCTGATCCCCTCGAGGTAGGCCTTCATCCACAGCAGCATCCGTCTCACCGGGGGATGGTTGATGATGGTCACCGCATCCGCATCCTTCCCGGCGAGGGCGGATTTACTCTGAATCCGCTCCTTCGCGTACTGGACGGCATGCTCATAGGCGGCGGACGCGATACTCTGGCCCTGGAGACCAACATCGAGCCGAGATTCATTCATCATCTGAAACATGATCTTCATACCGGCCTGTTCCTCACCGAGGAGTTCGCCGATACAGTTGCCGTTCTCGCCGAAGTTCAAGGTCGCCGTGGCCGACGCCTTGATCCCCATCTTGTGCTCGATGTTCCCCGTGGTGACGTCGTTTGGCTCTCCGAGGCTTCCGTCGTCATTGACGCGAATCTTGGGAACGATGAAGATTGAGATACCCTTCGTTCCTGCGAGATCCCCTTCGATCCTCGCCAGGACGGGATGGACGATATTCTCCGTCAGGTCATGGTCGCCCGAGGAGATGAAGCACTTGGTTCCCGTAATGCTGTAGGTGCCGTCGGGGAGTCGCTTGGCCGTGGTCCGCAGGGCGCCGACGTCGCTCCCCGCGCCAGGCTCGGTGAGACACATCGTCCCGGCCCATTCGCCGGCATACATCCTGTACATGTACTTGTTCTTCAGTTCCTCGGTCCCGAAGACATCGATCAACCCCGCAGCGCCGGTGGTAAGACTGGGGTACATGAAAAAGGCCATGTGGCCGGCGGCGAAGAGTTCTGAACACGCCGTGCGTAATGACACGGGCATGTTCTGCCCCCCCACCTCCGGGTCCTTTGACGCGCAGATCCAGCCCGCCTCGCAAAAGGTTTTAAAGGGTTCGTGAAAACAGGCGGGGGCGTAGGCCTTTCCATCCTTGAACTGCGCGCCCTCCTTGTCCCCCTCTTCCAGTGTCGGGGCAATCACCTCAACGGCCATCTTCTCGGCTTCACTGAGAACCATGTCCACAACGTCCTTAGAATAATCAGCATACTTTTCAAAGCCGTACAGCTTGTCGATGCCGATCTGCTCGTAAAGAAGAAATTTCTGATCCCTCGTATTCACCAGCAAATTACTCATTATCTGCCTCCTTTTGCTTGTTTTTTAATCCCTCTATGATGGTTTCTATCCCTTCTTTGACATTGGATCGGATCCTCTCCTCTCTCATCGATTCGGTCCCCCTCATCTTTCGAATATCCGGCTTTTTCAATGTCAGTTCTCCCGACTCGACACCATACTGGAGAATCTTTTCGATGAGTGAGATAGTCCGGTTCATCTCTTTGATGATCTGCCTTCGGGTCTCATTGGATAGGCTGAGGTTGTCTGCCTGAAGCATGAAGTTCATCAATATCCTGAACTGCTCCCGCTCCTTCAGGAAAATATCAATATATGCATTGGCAAAATTGAGCAGTATCTCCGTTGAGGTTTTTCCCTCCTGAAATATCCGGGAGATCTCTTTGTGGAAGTCTTCTATGTCACTCAGGAGAATCTGCGCGTATATCTCCTCCTTGCTGCTGAAATAAAGGTAGATAGCCCCCTTGCTGAGTTCGGCCTTCTCCGCGATATTTGCGACGGTCACAAATTTAAAACCGTTTTCAACAAACAGTCTCTTTGCAGCCTTGAGGATAACCTGCCTTCTCTGTTCTTTTTCTCTTTCCCTGCGTCTTTCAGGTCCCGGCATTGCTGTTTTCCTTGTTACAACTATCAGAAGATTAGTTACTTACGCCATAATTACGGCAAAGAAGCGGATAAAGGTCAGATTATGACCAAGGGTCACACATCTCATAAGCAAGATGGCCTTCAATGTCAAGAAAAAAATGAGATTCTGAATTCAGTTGACAAATATTTTCAATGTCCCCTATAGGGACGAATTTTGCGGCGCAGATGGATGCATCGAATCAACAGGGTCTCGCGTTGACCTGGTCTGATTCTCACGCTGTGAATAGGACAAATGGTAGAAGATGGAGGACCTGGATGACAACGCCGATTCAGCAGAAGATTCGAGACAAAAAGAGAACCCCCGGTCAGATTGACGACATGATGAAGCGAGGGGAGTGGGTTACCAACGGCAGTGTAGGGGGAGACCCCACAGCATGCATGGAGGCCCTGGCAGGCAGACTCGGCGATGGCCCTTCCGATCTCAAGGACATCGAGATCTGGAATTACGGCAAGTTCTATCCGCAGCTTCGTTTTCAGGAGGTCGATCCCCTCCAGAAGTACCACTGTTTTCACGACTATTTTTTCTTCCCCTGGAACCGGCAGGCACGAGACGCCAACGGTGTGACCAGCTGGGCGCAGTGGGGATGGACCATCGGCAGCTGGTGGCACCACTACCGTTTTGCCCACGGTGATCCGGCCGGGCGCGGTATTGACTGGTGGATCAATGCCGCCACGCCGGTCGACGGCAACGGTTTCTTCAACTGGTCCTACGGCACCAACAACTGCAAGATTTTCCGGGAGTCGGCCAAGAAGCTCGTCGTCGAGGCCCGCGATGACTACCCCTGGACCGAAGGGGGGCGGTTCAACACCATCCATATCGATGACGTCGACTACTGGGTCGAGGTGGACTGTGAAAAATACGCCTGGCCCCAGATCGATGAGAAGGCCATGGTTCCGACCCCTCAGGAGCAGCAGATTGCCCAGAATATCCTCTCCATCATGGATGACCGGGATGTCCTCCAGCTCGGCATCGGGTCCCTCCCCTCGGCCTGCGTGGCGGCAATGGCGGACGCCGGCCTGAAGGACCTGGCCGTCCACACCGAGAGGCTCAACTACGGCCTGATAAAACTGACCGAATCGGGGCAGGTGACGAACCGGTACAAAAATCTAGACCAGGGGAGAAGTGTCTGGACCTTCGCCTTTCCTGTCGACACAAAGTGGTACCACGACACGATCCACCGCAACCAGCACCTGGCGGTCTACGATGTGGACTACACCAACAATCTGCACATTCTCACCCGGATCGACAACATGATCGCCATCAACAACTGCATCGCCGTCGACCTCCTGGGGCAGCAGAGCGCGGGTTTTTACAAGAAGCGGCCTATCTCCAGCACCGGCGGGTACTTTCAGTTCATGTGTTTCTGCTCGCAGTCGAGGGGCGGACGAGGGGTCGCCTGCATGACGGCGAGGAACAAGCAGGGGCAATCACGGATCGTCCCCTTCCTCCCCGAGGGATCATCCGTTGACCTGCCGGCCCAGTTTGCCCACTATGTCTGCACGGAATACGGCATCGTCAACCTGAGGGGGCTGAACGGCTACGAACGGACAACGGCCCTGATCTCCATCGCCCATCCCGATGACCGGGAATGGCTGGAGAGGGAGTCCCATGCCCACGGCCTTCTGGCCCCCCACTTCCCCGTTTCGATGAAACCGGAAGAGGGCGGGGGCCGCCGGTATCCGTCCTACCGCGACCGAAGGAACTACAAGGTTCCGTCCAACAGCGCCATCTGGGGGTACGACTGGGACCCCATCCAGTCCGGCAAATAGACGGAACGTCAGAAACCGGGTCTTGTCTCTCCCGAAATATCTGTGGTATAGGCCTTCCAGTTGATGGAGAAAAAGGAGGGAACTGTGGCGCTGCAGGCACAAATAGGGACCATGTTCAATCCCCGATCGGTGGCGATCATCGGGGCATCACGGACCATCGGCAAGTGGGGATTCACCTTCACCCTCCACCTGATCAGAGGCGGCTACCGGGGGACCATATACCCGATCAATCCCGCCGGCGGGGAGATCTTGGGCCAGAAGGACTACCGGAACCTCCGCCAGATACCCGGTCCTGTCGACCTTGCCTTTATCCTCCTTCCCCCCGAAAAGGTCGCCGCCGCAATCACCGAATGCGGTACTCTGGGCATCCCCGCCTGTGTGGTTATTACCGCCGGATTCGCCGAACTCGGAAAACAGGGAGCTGCGCTCGAAAGAGATATCGCCGCGGCCGCCCGCAAGGCGAATGTCGCCATGATAGGCCCCAACTGTGCCGGGATCATCAGCACGGAGCCCGCGAGCCTTTACTGCATGATGCAGCCCGACTTCCCCCCCTCCGGTCACATCGCCGTCAT
>JAFCZZ010000353.1 GCA_019314085.1 Deltaproteobacteria bacterium
GGGGCTGCGCCTGGCGATCGAGGAGTGGGGGAGGACACTAGGATGCTAATTCAGATCGTCGGTGCCGGGGTCGTCGGGCAGGCGACCGGAAGGGGCTTCGCCCGCTTCGGGCACAGGGTGATATTTTGCGACACGGACGAGGAGAAGCTCGAGCCCCTGAGACACGAGTTTGAGACCACCACCGAGCCGAAAAACGCCGACGTGCACTTCGTGTGCGTCCCCGAGGGGGAAGTCAGGTCGGCCGTGGAAAGGCTCCGGAACTTAGTCCTGAAGCCCCACTTGAAACACACGATAGAGGGGGACCTGACCGTGACCTGCCAATTTGGGCTCGTGGTCATAAGGAGCACGGTCCCCCCCGGGACTGCCAAAAGGATAAGCGAGACGGGAATGCACGTGTGCTCCAACCCCGAGTTCCTGCGCGAGGCGGTGGCCGAGTACGAGTTCCTCAACCCACGCATGGTGGTGATCGGGGAGTGCTGCCCGCGGCACGGGGACGTCCTCGAGCAACTCTACCGTCCGTTCCGCGCGCCCATCGTCCGCACCGACCCCACCACGGCCGAGATGGTCAAGCTCGCGGTCAACTGCCACCTGGCCTGCCTCATATCTTTCTGGAACGAGGTGCACCTCATCTGCGAGCGGCTGGGGGTGAACTCCCACGAGGTCGGGGCGATAGCCTCGCTCGACCCCCGCGTGAGCCCCTACGGGGCGCGCATGCACGGGAGGCCGTTCGGGGGACGCTGCCTGCCCAAGGATCTGAACCAGGTGCTGGAGCTGTGCGAGAGAATGAGGTACAAGCCGATCTTACTCAAAGCGGTCAAGCGGCTGAACGAGGAGATATCAAAGTGAAGGTCTTTCTCCTCGCGGCGGGGGAGGGTACTAGGCTCTGGCCCATTACAGAGTTCTACCCGAAGGCGCTGGTTCCCGTCGCCGGGATCCCGTGCGTCCGCCGGGTGATAGACCGCGTCCTCCGGCAGGGCTTCAGCGACATAGCGGTGATAGCGAACGAGCGCTTCGTCCCCCACTTCAGGCACGAGCGAATTACTCATTCACCGCGACCGAATCGGGGGGCGGTTCCTGGTCCACTACGCGGACGAGCTCACCGGGGTGGACCTCCGGGAGCTCCTGCTCTTCCACGAGTCCAAGGCAAACGGGGTAGGGACCCTAGCGCTCGTCCGCAACGTCCCCCTAGAGGTCGGGGTCGTCGAGCTGAGGGGCGAGCGGGTGGTGGGGTTCCGAGAGAAGCCCCCGCTGGACAGGCCCACCTGGGCGGGGATAGCGGTGCTCGAGCCCGAGATCCTCGATTTCATCGAGCGGGGGGACGACTTCGCCCGGGATGTCTTCCCCAGGGTCATCGGCGCGGGGAGGCGGCTCTACGGGTTCGTGAGCGACGCGGAGTGGCTAGACATAGGGAGCCTGACCCACCTGAAGCGCGCGGAGGAGGTGTTCTCACGAGACTCGTCGTAGCCGGCCACAGCCTCGTCGACCTGAGGCAAGCCTGGTTCTGCGAGGCCGTGCGCAGGCTCGGGCACGAGGTGCTGGAGGTGTACCCCGAGCGCTGGAACTGGCAGCGCCGCGAGGGGGGGTTCAAGGTCGAGCGGGAGGGGGACATGGCGCGCTACCACTTCACGTGGGAGGCGTTCAGGCGCGTGCGGGACTTCGGGCCCGACCTGATCTACTCCATGTCCGAGTGGTGGGCGTTCCAGTCGCTGGTGAGCGCGAAGTGGGCCGAGCGCCTGCGCGTCCCGCTCGTGCTTTACTTCTGGGAGAACCTCCGCAGGCCCCCGGAAGACGTCTTCCGGCGGCTCCGCCCCTCCCTGGTCGTCTGCGGGAACTCGAGGGCCGAGCGGCTGGTCGGGCCCCACGCCGAGACGCTGAGGCTCCCCCAGGTCGGCATCGACACCTCGCGCTTCGAACCGTCGGAGCGCGAAAGGGACATCAACGTGCTCTACGTGGGGCGCATGGTCCCCGAGAAGGGCGTGGAGTACATCCGCCGGGCCTTCCCGAACGCGACCTTCGTCTCCGGCGTGGACTACGCGGAGCTCCCGCCCTACTACCAGCGGGCCAAGCTTTTCGTCTCGTACCCCTACGACACCCCGGACTGGGTGGAGCAGGCTGGGAACTACACGAACCTCGAGGCATTATCATGCGGGACACCCGTGGTAACGAGCGACGCGGGGGCGATCCCGGAGTGGCTCGAGGGGTGCGAAGGAGCGGCGGTCCTCCCCCAGCACAACCCTGACCTCCTGAGGTCGGTCATCGAGGACCTCCTGCGGGACGGAGGGGAGCGCGAGCGGATGGGCGCGGAGGGGCGGAGGTTCGTGGTCGAGCGCTACGAGAACTCCGTGGTGGCGAGGAAGCTGATGGAGGCGCTGGAGGGGTTGGTCTGAGGATCCTGCTGGCATCGCCGGTGATGACCTCCGAGTTCGACTCGGGCATCTACATCCTCAGAGCGCTCTCCAGGCTCGGGCATTATGTGCGCGTGTGGGACTACCGCCTCAGCCCCTACTCCCCCCCGACCTTTGGGGACTACGACCTGCTCCTGGCGAACAAGGGGGAGACGGTGCCCGTCTGGCGCTTCAAGCCCCCCAGGGTGTGCTGGTACCCCGACGTGCTGGGCCGCTTCCCCGAGCACCTGAGGGTGATAAGGGAGTACGACCTCGTGTTCACCATCAACAAGCCTCCGGAGGGCTGCGACTGGGCGACCTGGCTCCCGGGGTGCTACGACCCCCTGGTGCACCAAGACCTCCGCCTTCCCAGGGAGTGGGACACGATCTACATCGGAACCGCCAACTCCAAGCGGAAGGTGGAGTGGATCCGCGCGATCCGCCCCCAAGTGATATTCGGGAACGGGTGGCAGCGGTTCGGGATCGAGGCGCATCCCCCCCAGTACTCCGTCCGCTTCGCCGCGGTGGTGAACCGGGCGCGCATAGCGATAAACGTCCACGAGTCTGAGCATGGGGTAAACCGGAAGCTCTACGAGCTCGTGCCCTGCGCCTTCACCCTGACCGACCGGGTCCGGGGGATCGAGGAGATCCTGGGGGATAGGCTCGCGGACCTCGTGTGCTTCGACTCCCCGAGGCGCGCCAGGGAACTCATCCAGTACTACCTGGAGAACCCCGAGGAACGAGAGAGGGTTTGGGCGATGGAGCGGAAGTTGCTTGAGCCATACACGTACGAGAACCAAGTCAGGAAAATCCTGGAGGCGGTGGGTTGAATCAAACGGAACTCATCCACGGGCGGAAATGGGACCACTTGGTCATCCTCGACTCCGCCCGCTACGACTACTTCGAAGAGGAAGTACGGAAGTATTTGAACGGGCACTTGGAGGAGGCCCACTCGCCCTTCGGGGGAACTTTGGGGTGGCTGAAGGGAACGTGGAAGGGGAGCTACGACCTGTGCTACTACTCGACGATCCCCCTCGTGAACTCAAGGACTCCGCTGTACGGCTTCGACGCTAGGGTTCATTTCAGGGAGATAGTCGACCTGTGGGACTCCGCTTGGGACGAGGAGCTCTCGACGGTCCCTCCTTGGAACGTGAACCGGGTAGTGCTGAACCACCGAAGACCCAGGTCCGTCGTCCACTACGTCCAGCCCCACGGCCCGTGGATAGGCGAGACCAAGCTCACGGTCGCGGGGATAAGGCACCGGATAGTTGGAAACCTGCTGAGGCCGGAGGGGGCGCCGTACCACGCGGACGGGATGGTGATCAGGTACATGGTCAGGCAGGGGAAGGTGGACGTAGAGACCCTGCGCAGGGCCTACCGGGACAACCTCCGCTTGGTCCTGGAGCACGCGCGCGAGCTGGTGGGCGGATTGGAGGGAAAGATAGTCTTAAGTTCGGACCACGGCGAGTTCCTAGGCGAACACGGACTCTTCGGGCACGGCGAGCACCTGCCGAAGCTCCCCGAGCTCACGCGCGTGCCCTGGTTCGAGGTGATGAGGTGACGGGACTGGAGGAGCTCGTCGGGAAAAGCGTTTACATCCTTC
>JAFCZZ010000354.1 GCA_019314085.1 Deltaproteobacteria bacterium
ATTCCGACACAGATTCATGTTCACCTCGCCTACGCAGATATCTACTTCATCAAGAAGGTAATCGAGACTGCGGGCGGCGTCGATGATATCGACAAGCTGATCAAGGCGATGGAGACGACGGAGACCATCTGTTCGCTCGGTAAGATGGCCTACGTGCAGAAGCGGGTGAAACCTTACTTTCACTCCCATATCAGAGCGGATCTCTCTGATCCCTTAAATAAGAATCTCCCCGGTGTCCTTATTCTCCCGGTAGCCCAGTTCCAGAACGACGGGAAGGTCCAGTACTTGGGAAGTGCCTGCAAAGAGAATGAAGATATATTCAAGAGAGCTGGCGCAGGGACTCCGAAAGACTATGTCATGCCTGCCGAGTTAAGAAAGAGGGCGAAGAAGTAGCATTTTGCCAACATAACATTTAGCTGCCGAAACGGGCTCCGCTGCATTGCAGCGGAGCCCGTTTTTTAATGAGCCCCAGCTTTTATAAGCCATCAGGCGCAATAAAAGGTGCAGGGCGAATTAATGAAGCTCACTTTTTATAAGTCTTTGACGCATAAAAGGTGCAAGCAGAATTAATACCAGTGAGCGGAGCGAATCGGTATACCCGCGGATGCCCAAATTCTTGCATGTCTTTAGCGGAATGAAGATCACAGGCAGAATTAATGCTGAGGATCATGCGGATCGGTCTGTCTGTTTCTCCATGGCTGTTTTTATGTAAGCCTGGAAAAGAATAATTCGCTGTGAGAACAACATTTTTCTTGACAGGGGAAAGCTGGACATGTTACCGAGTAAGAGACTAAATACTGGATTAGCTTTTCTAAATCGAAGACATTTGCCCTAAGCATGAATGGAATCGATAATCCGCCAATAGTTATGGTTGACGATATCTTTGCTGTCTGGGGGGGAAGTTCATGGTATCCGTTTCATCCTGCTGTATTACGAGATTCACAGTACCAGCACAACCCATGCATGTTGCTTTACTTGGTCGTGTGCGTGTCCATTCAGAAGATTTCACTGACAATTCATCCCACATCACTATGACGGTAGCGCGGGTTTCGGTTTCCAGGGAACAGCTTTCATCCCGATCGGGCTTATGCCCAAAAGGGGTACTTTGAAACCCCCGGTGCTTGTGGGAATGGCGGCATGCGGGAATAATCAGGGAGTAGTATGCAACTACAATAAGGAGGGAAAGGCAATGGTAAAGAGATTTAGGTTTGGTTTATTTGTTGTCGCGGCACTTTCGTTGACGCTCTGTTTCGCGTCCACCGGGATGAGCGCCGCTCCGTCGGGAGAGCCGATCGTCATCGGTTACGCGGGGATGGTGCTTTCACCGGGTACGAGACCCGCTATGGCCATCCAGAAGCTGGCGGTCCAGGAAATAAACGAGGCGGGCGGTGTTCTCGGACGTCCGCTGAAGTACATGATCGCCGACAACAAGGGCGCCACATCGCTGACGGTCGAGGGTGCGCGGCGTCTGCTGATGGAAGAGAAGGCGAAGTTCATTTTCGTCGAGGGACGGACGGAGATCTGCCTGGCCGCCCAGGAGAATTCGGCGGCGATGTTCAAGGACTATCCGCACATCATGATCTTCAACGGTCCCATGGGGTCCGAGCTGACGGCGCGGATCGTCGACGAGTACGAAAAGTACAAGTTCTGTTTCCGTGACTGGGATCCGGAGCCGGGTCATTACCCCCAGATGCGATACTTCTGGAGGGAACAGTGGCCTGCGATGTACCCCAGCAGCAAAAGGACAAGCGAAAAGCTAAGGGTAGCCATGCTCTGGGAAGATCTTGAGTGGACCAAACAGTGGCGAGTTGGAATAGATTATATGAACATGCCCCCCTGGGAAGAGATGATGGAGAAAGAATTCGGGTTCGAGGTCGTCTACAGTAAGAAGGTCAAGCCAAGGGGAACGATGTACCTGCCCCTCCTCCAGCAGATCGCCGGGAAAAAGGCCGATGTAATTCTCTACGTCAGTTCCTGGTTCACCGACACGGAATCCTTTGTCAAGCAGTGGGCCGATTCGGCCGCGCGCGATATCCCCGTCAACCTCTATGGCGGTGTCTCACAGACCTCCGATTTCTGGAAGCTGACAGGCGGAAAAGCCCTCGGAGTTGTCAGTTCCTTTATGGAGTGCCGATTTCCACTGACGGACAAGACCATCCCCTTCGTGGAAATGGCCAGGAAACACAAGATTCCGACCCAGATTCACGTTCATCTCGCCTACGCAGATATCTACTTCATCAAGAAGGTGATTGAGAACGCAGGGGGCGTCGACGATATCGACAAGCTGATCAAGGCGATGGAGACGACGGAGACCACCTGTTCGGTCGGCAAGATGGCCTATGAGATGAAACGGGTGAAGCCCTACTTCCACTCCAAGATCAGGGTCGATCTTTCTGATCCTCTGAATAAGAGCATCCCCGGTGCCTATATACAGCCGATGGCTCAGTTTCAGGAGGGCGGGAAGATACAGTATATAGGGGCATCCTGCGAAGAGAATGAAGATATCTTCAAGAGGGTTGGCGCCGGTACTGCGAAAGACTTTGTTTACCCAGCAGAACTGAGAAAGAGGGCGAAGAAATAATACCTCTAACAACGTGACAAATAGTTGCCGAAACGGGCTCCGCTGCATCGCAGCGGGGCCCGTTCTCTATTATGGGGAGTGCATTCCCTCTTGACAGGGGAAGGCTGGACATGTTACCGAGTAGGAGACGCAATGCCAGAGTAGCTTCCCAGTTAGAGCACCGACTCTCTGTTGCTGATTATGAATGGAAGCAATGATCCACCACTCGTTCTGGTTGACGATATCTTTACTGCCCGGGGGGAAGTTCATGATATTCGTTTCATCCTGTTACATTACAAGCCTTACGATGCCAGTACGACTACGTGGTGCTTCATTGGACCACGTTCGTGACCATTCAGAAGATTTCGCTGATAATTTATCCCACATCGCTATGATAGTAATACGGTTGCCGGTTTTTAAGGAACATTTGTAATCCCGATCGGGCTTATACCCGAAAGGGACACTTTGAAACCCGTG
>JAFCZZ010000355.1 GCA_019314085.1 Deltaproteobacteria bacterium
GCTCTTGTTCCCCCCGTGCTCCACTCCTTCCCTCACGCCGTCATAGATCCGTCTTGGGTGGAGGATCCTCGGGGGGAGGGGTTTATCGTAAAAGGGGGAGGCGAAGCAGAAGACATCGGTATTGAAGATAAGCTTTGATCCCTTCCCCGTCCCGAACGGGTCACGGTTGACCCCGACGATGCCGGTCAGGGCTCCGCCGTACGGATCGAGAGCGGAGGGGGAGTTGTGCGTTTCCACCTTGAAGACAAGGTTGTAGTCGTCATTGAACCGGATGATCCCGGCATTGTCAACAAAGACCGACAGACACCAGTCATCTTCCCCTAGGGCCGCCCTGATTTCCTTCGTCGCCTTTTTGATGCAGCTCGAATAGAGGGAATCAACGGTCGTCAGGTCGCCGGCCTCATCCTCGTAAGTAATCAGGCTGTTGAAGATCTTGTGCTTGCAGTGCTCCGACCAGGTCTGCGCGAGACATTCGACCTCGACATCGGTAGCCTGTTCACCGAGACCGGCCTCCCGCCGTCCGCTCAATACGGCTTCGCACAGCAGGTGATCGCGGATTATCTTCATCTCATCGACCGTCAGGGCGAGGACCCGCGTATTGCTGATGTTTCGAAGCTCCTCGTCGGTCACATCGAGATCGATCTCTTCGGTTGTCGGATCATCTTTGATGATGACGCGGGGGATGTAGGGATGGGCCCCCTGAGCGGGATTCCATTCCTCTGTGCCGATGATTTCGTAGTGCTGAATGAGTTCGTTGGCCAGGAGCCCCGATGCTATCCTCTCGGCGTCACTCCTGCCGAGATCACCCTTCAGGGCATACTGCCGCGAGGTGTATACGTCCACGGCCCCTTGTCTGCCGAGGAGCAGTTCGATCGCCTCCCGCGCTGTTTTTCCCACATTGTCGGTGACGCCGGGCCGGAACCCTACCTCGATCAGCCAGTCGAACCCGGCCGCGAGCCCCCTGTCTATGACATACTCCTGAATGATGGGATCGGAAAGAGGGCCGCTCGCTACTGCCGTCAACTCATCTACGGCAATATTCCCCTCCAGGGTATATACATCGATGGTCTTGGCCTCGGTGACATCGATCCCGAGATGCTCGACGATCTTTTGCCGGGTCTTTTCCCCCAGGACATCCCTGATGCCCTGTCTGAATCCGACTTCTATCCTGTGAATCATAGCAGTTTCTCTGTGTTGAGAAATGAGACGGGATCAACTGGATGTTAATAAGAAATAAACAGTTCGAATATCTTCATCCTGTTTATCGTGTTATCCTGTCAAAGCCTTTTTTAAAATTGTTACCCTATACAACCTGTTTCGGGATCCCTGAAAAATTTCAGGTCTTCCACCTTCTGCGAGGCATCGGTGTCACTGATGTCCTCAACTTCGATGCCGCGCCGCTTCAGTTCATCGAATTTCCCCCACAGGTGTCCTGCGGCGGCCCTGTCGATGACGTATATCATCTTTCCGCCCTTTTTGGAAAATATCTGGCCGTATGAGATAGGAACCATCGGTGAAGGGTCTTTCAGAAGAGATTCGGCAACGGGTGAGGCCTTGCGGCTGCCGTTTGCGAGCAGGATTACCTTCTTCGCCCTGTAGACGAGTTCGGTCCCCATGGAGACAGCATACCAGGGGCTATCTTTCTTCCGTGTAAAATGTCCGTCCTCGACCGCATTCGACACCGTGTTTTCATCGAGTTTTACCAGAAGCATCTCGTTTCCTTCAAAGGGAATCCCCGATTCGTGAAAGGCGACATGTCCTCTGCCGCCGACACCGATGATATGGAGATCGACACCGCCCTTTTGTGCGATCTTGTGCGCGTAGGTGTCAAGTATTTCCGTTCTGATCCAGCGCAGATAGTCGGATTCTGCGTCCCTTTGTATGACGATGGCCTTTCCCTTATCGGCACCCTGCTCTTCCCAGTCTGCAGGGTATGCCCGGAGTTCCGACACCAGTTTTTCCTGATCGATGAGGGTTCCCCAGGGAACAGAGGTCTCCTTGAATTTATTGTGAAGGAGACCGAAGAGTTCCTGGACCATGAAGGAGCTGTAACTCTCCGGGTGCAGTGTCCGCTGTTGCGCGTTTTCTCCCGGAAGACCGACATATTCGTCAAGGTTGAAGGTTTCAACCCGAGAGCTGTCGATTGTTTTTGCATTCGCCGCCTTGGCGAGATGTTTATACAGACCCGTTGGAGAATTGCCGGTTGCAAGGCCGAGGACGTAGGTATCTTTTCTGTCCGTTACCTCTCTGATGTCATCGGTTACGAGACGCGCAGCCACTTCACTCATATGGTCGAAATCAGCGGTTATGACTACCGTGAGCATACCCTGTTCTCCAGTATAAATTTCAGGACTCTTCTATGCGAGCTTTTCCTTCACTACATCGACAATCTGATGGCAGTGTGCTTCGGTTTTCTCATTGGTTGGTCCCTCTACCATGACACGGCACATATTCTGTGTACCGGAGTAACGGACCAGGACCCTTCCTTTGTCGCCGAGTTTTTTCTCGACTTCCTCAATAACTCTGACAATTTCAGGGATCGTTGCTATATCGGGTTTCGATGACACATCGATATTGATGAGCTTCTGTGGGAATACCTTCATGAGACGGGCAAGCTCGGAGAGCGGTTTATTCTCTCTCTTCATTGCCACCAGGAGCTGCAGGGCGGAGAGGAGACCATCTCCCGTCGTATGGTGGTTGCGAAAGGTGATATGCCCCGAATCCTCACCACCTATCGAGGCGCCCTTCTCTTTCATCATCTCAAGGACATACCGGTCTCCGACAGGGGCTGTTGCCTTCTCTATGCCGAGCTTTTTGAGCGCGAGCCCGAATCCGATATTGCTCATAACCGTTTCAACGATCAGGTTGTTGGTGAGGGTTCCCTCTTCCTTCATCATCTTGGCGCAGATGACCATAATCTGGTCCCCGGTCAGGACACCGCCCTGTTCGTCAACGGCAATGAGCCGGTCGCCGTCTCCGTCGAAGGCAAACCCGACATGGGCACCCCTCTTGACGACCTTTTCGGCCAATCTCTCC
>JAFCZZ010000356.1 GCA_019314085.1 Deltaproteobacteria bacterium
ATTGGCAATACCCCCACTACCTTGGCATCCTTGTCAGACACCATATTTACTGTGTACTCCTGCCCCGCTATGAACTCCTGTACCACTGGTTCAGGGATATGGTTACGCCAGAACGACAATTCCTCTTGGTCGTTTACTTTATGGGCGAACAGCGATCCCGATCCGAACCTCGACTTAATAAACACAGGGAACTCTGTTGGGTCGGTTATTGGTTGCGGTCTTTTCATCCCCAGGTACTCCAGATAGTTCCCCAAGTTCACTTTGTCATCACATAACCTGATGGTATCTACAGGCGGTACCAGCATCTTTACTCCCGCAGTCTCCAGCATCCTCTTCGCAGAACTGTATGCTATTAGCTCCTTGGAGTGGGTCGGCATCAGCACATCAACATCGTGCCTCTTGCATATTGACAGTACCTCTTCCAAGAACCTGTAGTCGGACGCCATCGGGAGTACCCCCGCCATGTCAACCATCTTTAATCCTGCTGCATCAGGGTCGGCGTCCGTCCCTACCAGTGTTACGGCATACCTGTCCTGTTTGCGGAGTGCCTTGATGACGTTCACCCCACTGGTGGAACCGCATGAGGACACCATTACTGTCACTTCCTGCATTTATAACCCCCTCGGCGTATTCATCCTCTCGTTCATCGCCCTTGATATGTTTGGCCAATCCTTACCCCAGTCTTCCAGTCTTACAGCCCTATTATCTATGACGATGTCCCATTTCGGCTTGTCCATTACCAGACCGACCAGATTAACGTCGATACCGATGCCTCTTAGTTGCCTCTCAGTCAAGGCATCCATCTCCTGTGGGCGGGACGTGTATATGACCACCTCATGACCTTCGGCTATTATCCTGTTCACCATTTTAACAGCAAGCGGTAACGGTTTCGCCAGATGCTTCTCGTCCAACACCCTCTCTTCCAATATCGTCCCGTCAAGGTCTATCACTATTCTCAGCCTATCTCTCTCTGCCATTTTCCCCTCCATTATTAGTAATGTGGCTTAACACCTCAGCCATCTCCTTAGCCTTGAGCCTGACATCGTGTTCCCGCATCCTCTCTTGGTCAGGTTTATGCCCATCCTTATATGCAGTTGCCCAATACCTGATACTGTCACCTATCCCCTGCAAGTCGTTAGGGGAGTTGACCGTACCAGAGTGGGTGTCCAGTATTATCTTTCCAGCCGTCCCCTCTGGCATAGCTACAGCCATTATAGGTCTTCCAACCCCCAAGTAATCATACAGCTTACCTGTACTGGCCATTCTATCCGTCTGGCTGTCTCCCAGCAGAAACAGGGACACGTTAGACATAGCAAGCATCTCAAGTGCTGCCCTTTTACCCATCCACGGGATGAATGTAGCTGTATTGTCCAGTCTCAGAGAACTGACTGTATCCCTTAATACTGAGCAGTTACCTATGAAGCGTACCTTGACCCCAGACCTGTCCTGTATGGATGCCAGAGCCTTGAGAAAAGACACAGCACCGTTGGTTCTTGCACCATACAGCGACCCGGCGTATGTCATAGTGCATATGTTGTCATAATCCTGCCTTTGCAAACGCTGATAGTCCTCTGGATCGAATCCGTGAGTGATAACACTGGACTTGGCTTCTACCTTGGAACGGTTTTCAGATAGTATATCAAGCCCTGCCTGATTTATCATCGTTACCCAGTCGGCGTCCATCAGTACGTTGCTTTCCATTACCCTCTCCTTGGTGAGGGTGCTGTCAGGTATGTTACCATATCCGCCCCCTACCTGTGTCCACAAATCCCTGAAGTCTGCTATCCACGGCAGCTCATACTCCTGTTTCAGCTTCAGGGCAATCAGATGACAGGTATTCGGCAATGAAGACGAGAATATAGCGTCTATCTTCGTGTTGTTCCATCGGCCTCTAGACTCCATTATCTCCCTACCCTTCTTCAAGGCGTGCTTCTGCCACCTGTACCACGGGTCGGGTGAGTTGACTTTCCTCCTGTCAATTCCTAACAGCTTTGGCAGTACAAGCTGTAGTAATTTACTGTCCCCTGATTTGGTTCTATGTACCTCAAGGTGCTTGACTTCTTCCAATAGGCTCTCATCCATCTGGGGACGGAACAGCGATTTCTTAAACGCTAGGACGACAGGATTCCAGCCATTATCAGGTAGATACTTCGCCAGCTTGTATGGCCTGCCAATACCGCAGTTAATAGGTGGGAATATCCCTGTAATCCACAGTACATTTTT
Source organism: Deltaproteobacteria bacterium (assembly GCA_019314085.1). The sequence goes on from JAFCZZ010000356.1 coordinate 2,224, forward strand.
CATATTAACGCCATCCATCGTCTTTCTTATTTGGTTTATCACAGACACGACCCCTGAGCAAATCCAGATTTATAATCTTATCTACTCCCCTGACCCTCAGCCCAAAGTCCTCAGACAGCCTTACTATCTCGGTTATGGCACCGGGGATGTATACGTCCATACCATATAAGCGGAATGGGGTGAAGACCCCAGTGACCGACATCTTCAACTGTGTCCTGGCCTTGCTGTAGTCGTTCTCAGACAACCACGTTATGCCTTCAATCTGTTCCATTATCCCCTCACTTCCCATATAGTGAACAGCACCTGTAACATTCCTTTACGGACCCTACTCTCCCTATCCATTTCCTGAACTCCTGATACTTCTCTCCCTGCCACACATTCATCAGATCATCCTCAAACGCATTTCCCATAGACTCTTGGTTGAAGCACCTGAATGCCACCCTGACATCGCCGTCAGGCATTATCCTCGGACCATGCCACGCCACTCTGCATTTCTGCTCTGGGCGGATATTGGTATTAGGGCTACAGTACCAGTGATGCAGTTCGTGAGTCAGTAGGTCGGGGAGGAATGACATTCCCTTGACCAGCTTTAGCCTTTCTATCTGCAACCATAGCTTCGCAACGTCTACGTCCTTCGGCTTCCCGTCCGTGTAGTTGAGATGACCGAATACCATCTTCCTAACCCCGATTTTCCTCATCTCCTCCGCAATTTCTACCAAGTTGCTATAATTACGCTCGTTGATGCAACAAGAAACACCGACCTCGATACCAGTGTTCAGCGCCCTCCTGATTCCCGTGACAGCCTTG
>JAFCZZ010000034.1 GCA_019314085.1 Deltaproteobacteria bacterium
AGAGGTTGAACCCTCCGGCAAGGGTTGAGGATATGGGGAATTCTCCGTCGACTCCTCGTATCTTCGCATCGATACCCTCAATTGAAAGAACAGCATCGATGGGCGATACATCACACACACCCTCCACGCCGAAGATAACCGTCGGCGTCTGTATCTCTTCACGGAGCCTTGCTCCCCACGGATCATCGCCATTTACAACCGCCGTATGTCCACCGATCACATCATCAAAAAATCTCTTTTTGACCAGAAAGTACTCCTCCATCGTACGATGGTAGTCGAGATGTTCATGGGAGAGGTTTGTGAATATGCCGAGGTCATACTCGCATCCGTAGATCCTCTTCAGGTCTATTGCATGGGATGAAACCTCCATCACCACGTGTGTTACCCCCGCATCGACCATCTCTCGGAGCATCCTCTGAAGATCAAGCGACTCGGGCGTTGTGTGTGGGGCCGGGAATAGCGTACCTCCATACCGGTAATTGACTGTCCCTATGACCCCGACGGAGAATCCGGCAGTCTTCAGGATAGACTCAAGAAAATAGGTTACCGTCGTCTTACCGTTCGTTCCGGTAACCCCGATTAGACAGATATCGCGCGAGGGATTGCCGTAGAAGTTTTTCGCCAGACCGGCCAGCGCCAGACGGCTCTCTCCTACCCGTATACAGGCCGCGCCCGATACGCTGGGCGTACTGCCTTCATCATATACGATATACCGTGCCCCCCTCTTCACCGCATCGTGCACAAAATCATGGCCGTCAAATTGGGCACCTGAAACAGCAACAAAAACTGATCCGTCCTTACATTCTCTTGAGTCGTAGCACAGACTGGTGGCATCTCTGGAAATATCCCCTGATACATCCAGGATATCCACTCCATTCAGCAAGCCTGAAAGTTTCATGTTGGCCGTCCTTTTCAGCCCCCCCTGTCAAACAGTACGTAACAGGGTTGATTTCCCTTTACCGGAACACCCGGGGCCGGATTCTGACTCATAGCCCAGCCGCTTCCTGCAGTCTTTATCTCCATCCCCCTGCTCTGAGCGACCCTCAAGACCTCTCGCAGAGACATGCCCTCGAAATCAGGAATAACCGACTCATCGTCTCCGGTGTCATGATAGACCATCCCTGTCATGGTTGACGCCTGGATTATCCGTGCCTCCTCGCCCTCTTCAGTAGCATCGACCTCCCGTATTTCCAGGCTGCCCCTGGAACAATTCAGTATCTGTTCAGAGACTTTCTTAAAAACAGGAGCGGCAGCCGCCCCTCCCCATCTTTTGATCTTTGGCTCATCCAGCACGACAAAGATGATCATTTGGGGATCTTCGGCAGGGAAAAATCCGATAAAAGATGCCTCCACCTTTTTGGGAGAGTACCGTCCCAAGGAAAAATCGAATTTCTGTGATGTCCCCGTCTTCCCCGCCACGGCAAGGTTGACAATGCGGGCATTCCTGCCGGTCCCCCCCTCGCCCTCCACCACCTCGGTAAGGATGGAAGTTACCTTCTTTGAGGTCTCCGTGGATATAACCCTTCTGAGTGCGACAGGTTTAAATTCCTTTACCACTACGCCCTTTTTGTCCACCATACATCGGACGACATGAGGCTTCATCAGAACACCGCCGTTTGCTATGGAGCTCATCGCGCTGATCAGCTGTATAGCGGTCACCGAGATACCCTGGCCAAAGGCCATTGTCGCGAAGTCTACAGCCTGCCAGTCACGCGGATTCCTCAGGATTCCCGCTGACTCTCCGGGGAGATCAATCCCCGTCTTTGACCCGAACCCAAACATTGTGATGTAATCGTGAAACCGTTCTTTTCCAAGTCTCTCTGCAACCTTGATCGTACCTATGTTACTGGAGTATTTGAGAATCTCCGACAGGGTAAGTTCCTGAAATTTCTCATTCTGGGCCTCATGAATTACCCGGTCACCCACCACATAGGCACCGTCCTCACAATTGAACAGGTCGGTTTCTCCGATAAGATCTTCCTCAAGGGCGGCAGCAACGATAAAGGGTTTGAATACCGAGCCGGGATCGAAACAATCGGTAACGGCCCTGTTCCTCCTGGCGTCAGCCGGATATGTGGAAAAGGTATTGGGGTTGAACCGGGGCCCATTGGCCATCGCCAGGATCTCACCTGTCCGGGGATCCATAACGATGATGCTTCCCCCCTTCGCACCGGTCAGTTTCACGGCATCTTTCAATTGAGATTCAACGATATACTGAATCTTGCTGTCGATAGTCAGGAAAAGGCTGCAACTCCTGTCACCCACCGTGCCGCCTGAGTCATCATCCAGATAGATCTTGTATCCCCGCGCATCCCTGCCCCAGACCACCTTCTTGGGAACACTCTTCAGGTATTCGTCATACTTCAATTCCAGACCCTCGAGACCGGTGGAATCCAGACCGGCAAATCCGAGAAGGTGACATGCCGTCTCCCTGTGCGGATAGAACCTTTTGGGCTCTCGTATCAGGTGAACACCTTTCAGGTTCAAGGCGCGGATTCGCTCCGCCCCCACCGGAGAGATCTGCCGGGCAATCCAGCGAAAGCTCCCCTCGTTTGCAAGGGCCTTTACGATCTTCTGTCTCTTTACCCCCAGTATGGATGAAAGTTTCGATGCAACCTTCCGGCGATCCTGAATGCTCGATGGATCGATGTAGATGGAATCCGCCATGATGGTAGCCGCGAGTTTCTGTCCGTTTCTGTCGAATATAAATCTTCTCTCCGGATACAGCGTCAGGCTCTTTTTGTGCTGCTTGTTGGCAAGCCTCCCCAGCGTCTCTCCCGAGGCAACCTGAAGCTGAAACGCCCTCGACACGAGCGCCACGTACAGGATGAGGAAGAAAACCAATATCGACGCTACTCTGAATCGCAGCCATTTTCTCGATTTCGCACTCATCGTAAGAAAACCACCTGATCCCTTTCCGGATAGCGCATCCCGAGTTTGGTCCGGGCGATGGCCTCTATCCTGCGGGGAGACTTAAGTGTCGCGATCTCAACCTTCAATTTTCTATTTTCTTCCAAAAGGACATCTCTCCGGTGCATCTCTCCGGCTATCCCATAATCTATGTTCGTGATACCGATACGAAACCATATGTAAATAAGCGCGGTGGCCATAAAGATAAGGGCGACAGCTATGAGGCGGGAGAGCCTCCACCCGCTCTTCTTTTTCCGCGCTACCGCCATGTTCAGATCCTTACCGCCGTTCTCAACCGGGCACTTCGTGCCCTCGGATTTGACATGATCTCCGTCTCCCCGGGCATAATGGGCTTTCTGGTCAAAACCCTCAGTTTGCTCCTCCTGCCGCAGCAACACACCGGAAAATCCGGGGGGCAGATACACCCCTTTTCCCAGGAGCGAAACAGATCCTTCACCATTCGGTCTTCGAGTGAATGAAATGCTATAACGGAAAACCTCCCCCCCTCTTCCAGCATATCGATTCCGCTTTCTATCGCGGCATGGAGGCTTTCCAGCTCATCATTGACGGCAATTCGGAGGGCCTGAAAGGTCTTTGTGGCGGGATGTATCTTCTTTCTCTTCAAGCGGCCGGGGAGCGCACCGGCAACAATCGCGGCAAGTTCACCCGTCGTTCTTATGGGAGACAGTTTCCGCCTTTCCGAAATTGCACGTACAATTCTTCCGGGCATCATCTCTTCACCATACTCTTTTATGATCTTTTTCAGTTTCTCTTCCGGACACCCGTTCACTATGTCGAATGCCGTCACGTCACTCTGCTGATCCATCCTCATGTCGAGCGGCGCGTCCAGAGAAAAAGCAAACCCCCGGTCAGGGGTATCGAACTGGTGGGACGAAACCCCCAGATCCAGCAGAATTCCGCGAACCCCTTGAAAACCCAGTTCCGATACTATGTCACCGATGTCCGCAAAATTTCCCTTTACAAGCAACGCCCGATCCCCGAAGGGCTCAAGCCTTTGCGCGGAGGCAGAAAGCGCGTCTTCATCACGGTCAACACCGATAAGGACCCCGTCCGGGGCAGTCCTTGCCAGGATCTCATATGCGTGTCCCCCACCCCCCAGCGTTCCGTCGAAATATACGCCGCCCGGTGTACACTCCAGCGAATCAACTGTCTCCTTGAGCATAACCGGTTCATGAAAGAAGGCCCGTGTCATATCCCCAGATCAGCCATGTAATCGCTGAAATCCTCAATGTTCTGGCTGGATTTGTCGATCTCCTTCTCAAAGTTCTCCCTGTTCCAGATCTCTATGCTCCGCCCCATACCGGCGATGACGATCTCTTTCTCCAGCTTCGCGTATTCTCTGAGGGAAGGGGGTATCAGCACCCTCCTCTGCTCATTGAAAGAACAATCAACAGCACCCGACATAAAGAGCCGCTGAAACGCCCGCACCTCTTTTTTGATGATCGACTGAGCAAATACCTTTTCCTCTATCACGGTCCACTCTCTGTAGGGGAAGATCAGGAGGCACCCATCCCAGTTCGTTATCACCATCCGTTCATCGTACTTCTCCGTGAAGACCTGGCACAGCCTGGCCGGGAAGATGACTCTCCCCTTCTCATCGATGGTGTGATAATATCTCCCCCTAAATACAGACACCGACAGCAACCTCCACAATCATCCACTTTGCTCCACTAGATCGAACTATAAGAGCGCGTGGCGGCTTTGTCAAGGAAAAAAATCGCTATTTCTTTCTTTTAATTTGATATTTTAGGACTGCTGCGTTGTGGTCTTTCAGGTTGAATGAAAAGCGGTGGGAACCGTTGTTCTTCGATACGAAATAGAGATAATCCACCGGAGCCGGATAGAGGGCGGCATCAATCGCCTCCAGACCCGGACTACAGATAGGTCCCGGGGGCAGGCCATTTATCCGGTAGGTGTTGTAGGGCGTTTTTCTCTCAAGGTCCGCCCTTCTGAGATTTCCATCAAAATCCTCAATATCGTAAATGACTGTCGGGTCGCTCTGCAGTCTCATACCCTTTTTCAATCTGTTATGAAAAACAGCTGATACCAGGGCCCTTTCCTCCTTCGGCCCTCCCTCCTTTTCGATAATGGAGGCAAGGGTCACAACCTCATCCTCCGTCAGGCCCAGCTCACTGGCCCTCTCCAGCATCGCGGGGGTCATGACACTCCTGAACTGCCGCACCATAAACCGTATAATTCCCTCCTCGCCCATCGACTTGTTGAGCGTGTGGGTATCGGGGAAGAGATATCCTTCGGCACTTTCCCCCTCTATTCCGAGGGATGACAGCAGCCTGCTGTCCGACGCAAGGCTGATAAACAGGTCCCGGTCGGCAAGTCCCTGATTCTTCAGACGGGTGGCTATCCGGTCCAGCGTAAAACCTTCCGGAACAAAGACCTGGTACTCTTTGACCTTTCCCTTCACCAACCGTTCCAAGACATCCATCGGGCTCATGGAGCTGCGCAGATCATACTCGCCCGCCTGAATGTGTTTCGAGGCACCCGTTACAAACGCCAGAAGACAGAACCTCTTTTCATGCCTGATCAGTCCCGCCTCTTCCAGGATGTCGGCCATCTGAGCAAAGGAGGCGCCCCGGGGTATCTCTACCGTAACCTCCCTGTACACAAAGTCTATCGGGCTGCTGGCATAATTGAAAAAGATCAGGCCCAAAATGACTATTATTATCGCGCACGTCGCACCTATCGCCGCACCTGTCTTAAGCCATCGTCTGGTCATTGTTACCGTTCTCTCCGGGGTTTTGCGGTCTAAAGCTTCGGGTTATGATCCAGATAGTCCTGGAGAATAATGGCGGCCGCCATTCTGTCAACAACCGCCCTTCTCTTTCTGGGATTGACATCCGCCTCCCTGAGCAGGCCCTCCGCCTCTTTCGTGGAAAGGGCCTCGTTCCACTTCACAACAGGCACACGGACACCGGCCTCAAGGGCATCGACAAACCCGTTCACCTTCTCGCAGGCGATTCCCTCCGTGCCATCCAGCCGGACGGGATACCCGACAACGATCTGTTCAGCCGCATATTCCTCTACAAGCGCGGCGATCCGTTCGATGTCGCGCTTCCAGTATTTTCTGGCAACAGTGGCGATTCCCCTGGCAGTCATACCCAGCTCGTCACAGACCGCCGCCCCTATTCTTTTTTCCCCGTAATCAAGGGCGAGTGCTCTCATAATCAGCGGTGTTTTATAGCATACTTACCATGATATTACAAAAGGGGATCGCACGGCACAGGAACCATCGATACAGACAATCCGCTTGTGCAAACCGCACGTTTTTGTTATTCCTGCAACAGGCGGAGAGACACATCGGACGAAAATCATGAAACATATCATCTTAGGCACAGCGGGACATGTCGACCACGGGAAGACCTCCCTCATAAAGGCCCTCACCAACGTCGATACGGACCGGCTCAAGGAGGAGAAAGAGCGGGGGATTACGATCGAACTGGGATTCGCGCCCCTCGTCCTCCCGGATGGGCAGAAGATCGGGATCGTGGACGTCCCCGGTCATGAAAAATTCGTAAAGAATATGGTCGCCGGCGCCGGGGGGATCGATCTGGTCGCTCTGGTGATCGCGGCGGACGAAGGTGTCATGCCGCAGACGCGGGAACATTTCGAGATATGCGAGCTCCTCGGCATCAAGCGCGGTCTCATCGCCCTCACGAAGATAGACATGGTGGACGAGGAATGGCTTGCCCTCGTACAGGAAGACGTCAGGAGCTTCTTCGAGGGAACCTTTCTGGAGGAATCCCCGATCATTCCGCTGTCATCGGTCACCGGCGCCGGGCTCCCGGAATTCCTTCAGGCACTCGGCGAAATCATATCCACCCTGGATGAGAGAACAGATTCGGGTCTCTTCAGGCTTCCCGTGGACCGCGTATTCACCATGAAGGGGTTCGGCACGGTGGTAACCGGAACGCTTGCCTCCGGGAAGATACGGGTTGGAGACACCGTAGAGATCATGCCGTCCGGGGGACAGGCAAAGATACGGGGCATCCAGGTCCACAACGAGACCGCAGAGGAGGCTCAGGCCGGTCAGAGAACCGCCATCAACCTCCAGGGGACTGACCGCGCAACGATAGAGCGGGGGTTCGTCCTGACCCGCCCCTCTACATTCACGTCATCCGACCGCCTGGATATTCACATGAGATACCTTGCCAGCGCGGGGAAGAAACTGAAAAACCGGGCGCTTGTCAGATTCCACACGGGGACCAGCGAAACAATTTCGAGGATCATACTGCCGGACCGGGACGAACTGGAGCCGGGGGAAGAGACCTACGCGCAGGTGATCCCTGAAACTCCGGTGGTGGCTATGTCGGGGGACCGGTTTGTCATCCGAAGCTATTCTCCGGTTACCACGGTCGGAGGGGGTGAGATCACGGATCCCCTCGCAAAAAAACGCCGGAAACATTCGACACCCGGCGAAGTGGAAAAACTCGATCAGGGGACAGGGGAGGAGAAAACGGAGATCATACTGGAAAGGGCCGGCCTCGAAGGCATCCCAGGCCTGAGTCTCTCGATACGGACCGGCCTGCCGCCCGGCGAGCAGGAAAAGATCCTTGAGAAGATGCTGTCTGAAAAAAAGGCCCTCCTGATCGACCGCGACGAACGCAGGGTTGTCTCCTCCCGGGCATACGGGGATTTTCAGGACCGGGTTCTTTCAGAGATAGCGGCATACCACGAGAAGTATCCCCTGAAGGAGGGCGTCTCCAGGGAAGAACTCCGAACTACCCTCGGAGGATTTATCGATCCCAAGCTCTTCAACAAGGCTATGAAAGACCTGGAGGATGACAAAAAGATCGTCGTGGCAAAGGAGAATGTCAGAATCGAGGGTCACGCGGTCAATCTGAAGGAGGATGAGGCACAGCTCAGGGAAGAAATTACCGGTATTTATCAAAACGCGGGACTGACGCCTCCTCTGACAAAAGAGCTCATGGACAAATTTTCCGGAAACAGGAAGGCGGCAACCGACATCCTGAATGTCATGCTGAGCGAGAACGTTCTCGTCAAGCTCAATGAGGATATGTCCTTCCACCGGGAGGCTCTCGACCGGCTGAAGGAGGATTACCGAGCGCTCCTCATCAAAGACGGCAAGGCAACACCCGCCACCTTCAAGGAACTGACAGGCCTGTCGCGCAAGTTTATCATTCCGCTTATGGAGTATTTCGATAAGACGAAGTTGACGATCCGGGTGGAAGACCACCGGATGCTCAGAGAGAGGTCGCAGTGAAGGGTCCCACGGAAACGGTCGACATAGGCCTTTACAAGGGGGGAGAGATCTCCCGGATATCCGAGCCGATTGTCAGGGAGGAGCCTGTGGAGATATTCCTGAACGGCGGTAAGGTCGCGACCATCGCCTGCACAGGAATTCACCTCGAGGAGTTGGCGGTGGGATTCCTCCGATCAATCGACGCTATCAAGACCCTGGAAGAGATAAAAACAATCACAGTATCTCCTGAGGGATCGAGGGTTGACGTCCTGACAACCAAGGGAACCACTTCGGAGCCGGATTCTTCGGGGCTATTCATCCTGTCCAGCGGCGCAAAGACAAAGGGATCGGGGAAGAGAAAAGACCCGATCACATCCGATACCTCAATATCGGCGAAGAAGGCGATCGCCTTCATGGAGGAACTGCTGTCCTCATCTCCACTCCACAAGGAAACGCACGGCACCCACTGTTCGGCCCTCGCCGACACGGAGAAGATTATTGTTTTGAGGGACGACATCGGGCGGCACAACACCATCGACATGCTGGGCGGATACGCCCTGCTCGGCGGCATCGACTGCTCCGACAAGATCATCGTCAAGACGGGAAGGGTCTCCTCGGAGATCGCGGAGAAGGTTTGGACACTGGGGATTCCCATCATGATCTCCCATTCGGTCCCGACCTCCGAGGCGGTCGGTATCTTAAAGGACGCGGGCATCACCCTCATAGGACACGTGAGGGGCGGAACATTCAAGGTATATTCCAATGAAAGGCGGGTACAATTTTGAACACGAAAAACATCTATGTAGAAGATATACGGGCGGGAGATCGGGTCAGCGACCTCTTCCTCGTCACGGAAAAGAATATGGCCATATCCCAGAAGGGAAACCCCTATCTGAATCTGAAGCTCAGAGACAAGACGGGTGAGGTCGACGGCAGGGTCTGGGACCGGGCGGCCGAGATGAACGACACATTCCGGGCGGGGGACATCATCCAGATCCAGTCCCAGGCGGTAAGCTTCAGAAATGTCATACAGCTCTCCATCTCAAAGATCTCCGTCGCCGATGACCCGGCAGTCACCCCCGCCGATTACCTGCCGTCATCCGCCTCGGACACATCCGAAATGTTCAAGGCGCTCATGGAGATAATACGCACGATACAAAACCCGCACCTGAAGACCCTTCTCGATCTGATATTCGGCGACGAGAAGACGGCGGATGCCTTCCGGAAGGCGCCGGCCGCGAAGGGGTTCCATCACGCGTACATAGGGGGACTTCTTGAACACACGCTCTCCGTGACACAGCTTCTCGATCTGGTGACACCGCATTATCCACAGGTGAACCGCGATCTTGCCATAACGGGGGGAATACTGCATGATATCGGGAAGATTCATGAACTCTCATTCGACGGCACGATGAACTACACCGATGAGGGACGGCTTGTCGGTCACATCGTCCTGGCGGTGGAGTTTGTTGACGCGAAAATCGCCGCGATCGAGGACTTCCCGAGGCAGTTGGCCCTCGAGCTTCGGCACATACTCCTCAGTCATCACGGGGTCTTGGAATTCGGATCGCCCAAACGTCCCAAGACGCTGGAGGCCCTCATTGTAAACTTCATCGATGATCTGGACGCGAAGACAAACGCGTTCAGTGAATTTATGAAAGCTCCGGGAAATGAGACAAACTGGACGCCCTACCACCGGCTCCTTGAGAGATTTATCTACAAAGGCCAGCCCCCGGAAAGCGAGGACAAAGAAGGCAATTAAATCAATCTTTGATGTTGAATGTTTAATGCTTAATTAAGGGCTGACGCACTCGTAAAAAGGCATAAAGCTCCCTCTCCCTTGATGGGAGAGGGTTGGGGTGAGGTAGGATGCGACCCCATTTCATACGCTTACACCCGCGCGCCGAATATGGCGGTCCCGATCCT
>JAFCZZ010000357.1 GCA_019314085.1 Deltaproteobacteria bacterium
GATACTGTGGGAGAACGTCCCCCAGGCCTCACCGGACATATGCACGATCGCGTAGCGGATCCGGTTCAAATTCGAGAGCAGCGAGCCGATCGGGGTATCCCAGGTCTGCGCCTCGGTCTCATCTGGCATTATCGAATTCTGGTAAAGATCCACAATCCTCAACCTCCCGTCAGCGTCAGTGGCGACCGGTACCGGCGTCCCCTCGTAGCTGCCGACCATCACGGCCTGAAGCCGCCCCTCCTCGTCTGTTTTGAGCGTCCGCAGGGTGGTATCATGCTCGCCCTGCATGACTGCCCGGATCCGACCCTCCTCGTCGACCGCGAGGGCCACCCCGCCGGCGCCGGTCATCAGCGAGATCATCCGCCCCTCGGTGTCCACCCGGATGTCGCGCAGCTGTGTGCCGTCGTGACCCTTCATCCTGGACAGCATGATGCCGTCGCTGTCCACCGCGACCGGCCGATAGTCGACGCCGTCACTGCCGAGGATATTTCGGTCCTTGTCACTGACGTCCCCTACGTTGACTGATCCGGTAACAGTCCTTTCCTTGTCTGCCACCGAACCGATATCGACCGTTCCGGCGATGTTTGCTGTATCTATTGTTCCACCGACCAGCTTTGCGAGCAGCGAGCCGTCAGCGTCGACCTTTACGGTCCGCAATTCGACGCCGTCAGTGCCCTTAAACACGGCAAATAAGTTGCCGTGCTCGTCAGTGACGATCGGTATGTAGTCCGTTCCGAACTTACCGGTCAGTCTGACGCTCCGATGCCAATCAGGCAATCCAGATGCCATTTCTCACCTCAGATGAAACTGAGCGCGGACTTCACCGCGCGGACGATCGCGCTGCCGATCTGTCCCGCCGGCGACTGTGCGTGGGTCAAGGTCGCGATCCGAACCTGCACGGAGTGCTCGTAAGTGTCGTCATTGTTCTGTGTGTGAATCGTGATCGTGCACGGCGACTCGGGCAGCAGCCAGTACTCCTGCCAGGCGATCGCCTCATCGTCGCCGGTAAACACCTGCCCCTCGTCATGTGGGAAGATCTGGTGAATGCCGTAAAAGATTGAGATCTCGAGCAGACCCGAGGGCCCCGGGGGGAAGCGAAGGTTCACATAGCTGATGTAGTCGCCCTCGATCTCGATGTCACTGTCCCGCTCCTCCCCGGGTGGGGTGGTGATCGTCAGGGAGTAGATCGCCATGGCGGATCACCCCCTATCAGGTGATCTTGTACGTGAGTGCGATGAAGATCTTCGCTCCGGTGCTGAGATCACTCCACTCGACCACCACCGGCTCATCCACAGCGCCCTGGACGTTAATATGCGGCGCGGGGTTCCCGTAGAACTTGCTGCAGTATACCTTATAGACCAGCTTTCCACTCGTCTGGAATTTCACTGCCACATCACCAGCGCTGCTGTCCGACTGGATGATGCACATCCGGGTGCTCACTGCCGAGCCGGTCGGCGGGGTCACGAGAGTGTACGGGCTGGTCTCGGAGCCGGTATCGATCTCGGCTGTGACGGTCTCCTCGCTTGCGAGGGTGTCGGTGCCCTGGATGAAGTCCTCACTCATTGTTTGTCACCAGCTCCCCCTCGACGATCACCAGGATCTGGTGGTCGTTCGCGGTGTCCTCGTTCCTGTAGTAGAGATCGACACTGCTCCCGCTATCGAAGGTACTGTCGTCTGCGAGCTCTATCACCACATGGTCGCCATAGATCAGTCCCTCCTCCGGACAGACATTGTAGATGCCTCTCCTGATCGCAAGACCTGTGAGGAGGGATGATCCGGTAGGAAAATGGAAGAGGGCCCTTCTCAGGGTGAGCTTCTGAGCTGACCTGACGGTGTAGAGTGTTGTCGTCCCCTCTGCTCCCGCCGGGATTGTCAGCTTCTTCGCTATGCTGAACACAGGCATTCTCAGACCTCCTTGCTCTCAACGAGAGCGTTACTCGTACTCGAAGACTATATCCCAGTCCTTTGCGTTGCCCTCGTTATTCATGACCTTCAGGTAGATCTTAGCACCCTTAGTGACCCTCAGCTCAGGCTTCCAGCAGTACTCCGGAGTGTTTCCGATCACTGCTGCGGGAACGTAGTCCCTGGTGTAGGGAACGTCTGCGATCGCGATGTACACCTGGGTATTGTTCCCTACTGTTCCCGTTCGCTCATTCATCATCATCTTCTTGATGACGATGTCACGATCCGGTGTCCACTCCTCCTCTGCATAACTGCCGTTAGCAATACTGCCCGTGTTCAGCGTCTTGAAGATCGTCGGCATCGATCACCTCACCCCTTCATGAGGTACTCCACGATCGCCGTTACAGTTACAGACCAGGCAGATCCGCCAGTCGGGCTCTTTGCCGCCCCGGAGACATTCACCGCCTTCACACTGAATGTGTGGTCGCCTGCGACAACGACCGGCAGATCGGCAAGGGTGAAGGCGTCCTGTTCGGTGTCGTCGGCAGGTGGCATCGGCATACTCAGGATGTCGATCCCGAGCTTACCTGGGCCGGTTGTCAGGATGTCAAGCGGCCTGCCATCGAGGAACAGCCTGATAGCGAAGTCTCCCTCGACAACGGTACCGCCGGTCATCGATGCGAGGACCTGGCGATCGAACCTGTACTCTTCGATCGTCTTGGGAGTCAGTGAGATGACGTCCTGCTCTTCTCCCGCAGCCCAGGCCTCATCGGTGGCCTTCGAATAGCTGTCCTGGATGTACGTTATGTACCTCTTGCCCTGCTCGGTGAATCTTGAGGCGTGCTGTGCCGGGAGCGCTTCACCTGGTGCAAGGCTACCGATCTGACCGATCAGCCGCACTTTGGCCCCGGTGGGGCCGCTGACAGAGAAGGTCTTGTCCGGGGGCACGACGTAATAGAGGTCGCCAAGATCCAGTGGACCCAGGAGGTTGGTCTGCGTCCTGTGGAGCGGGGCGATCGTACTGATGAACTCTCCGGTCTCAACGCCGTCGACGATCAGCTTTGTCGCTGAAGCTCCGTCAGTACCGACCTTCCGGATCACGTAGAAACGGTCCGCTGGCGTCTGA
>JAFCZZ010000358.1 GCA_019314085.1 Deltaproteobacteria bacterium
TTGCCTTCAGGGGATGGGTGGAGTTCCTTCACGGATAGTCCGGTGAATTGGTCTTCGAACTCTTGCTCTCTGATTTTTTGGTTGAATAGGTGTGGATGTTCGGGAAGCGGCTCCACGTCTATGGCGGCGACTTTGTAGTCTAGGTCTACGATGCCCACGACCTCCAGTCTGTCTGAGGGGCCATATGCTTTCGTGATGAAGACGTAGCCGATCAGCGATCCCGTTTCGTCGTAGGCTTCGTAGTAAATGACTTTTTCGTCTTTGACGACGGCTTTGAATTCGGCTGCTTCCGGCAGGAGCCTTAGGAACTTCTCCTTCAGCTCAGGCGGGATGACGGGTGTTGGTGGAGCCGGACGCACCACGTTGAAGGTTTCGGTTAGCCCGTTGACCTCGACTTCGTGGGTTCCTTCGACGTCTCCGGTCAGCTGGAAGGTTACGAAGGTTGTGTCTCCGCCTGCTAGGGTAACCTCCTTCACGTCCACCACTGCGCCGTCGACCTTCAACGTCACGGTGAACGTGTCTTCTAGGTCTCCGATGTTAACGACGCCCACGGAGACTTGGACCTGCTCGCCTACCTCGACCTCTGAGGGCTCGACCGTGAGGCCGTACACGTGTAACTCTGCAGGCTTAAGCTTCGGCCGGGGCGGTCTGGTCAGCCTCCAAACCGTTGCGCCGACGGTTACAGCCGGGACGAGCCACAGAAGCCCGACTAGAAACCTTCTTCTAGACAGCTTCTTCTCCTCTACGTCAACCTCCATTCTAGACACCTCCAAGGATCTCTTCTGGGTTGAAGAGGCTTACGGGTTCGGATGTCCAGTGGATCAACGCTGTCTCTATAAATGTGCTGGCCAGAACGTATAGGAGACACGTTACTGCAAGGGTTTTTCGAGAGATAACTCTTTCGCCTTTAGCGAGGTATACGCCTATGAATATTAGGGGGATAAGGGAACCTAGGATCACGCGCATCCAGAAGAACGGGCTTAAACCTCCATGAAGCAGCTCTTCCACCGGAACTTCGGGCACCCTGTAGAGGTGTCTAAGGTAGCTTGCTCCGATGAGTATTTGAAGGATGAGGGCTATCGCAGCTACTTTACAGACTTTTCTGAAAGACTGATCTGATAGGTCGCTGCTGGCTGAGGCGGCGGCGAACACGAACACGCCGAGGACGGCTGCCGACGCAACATGCATGAGGGGCATTAGAAAGGTGTTCCAGGCGGGTTGAGCAGGCACAACATAAACCATCCCAGTCGAAACAGTGTTGGCTAAACCGGCTACAGCCCCAAGGAATCCTACGAGCTTTCTGCCCATGGATAAGGTTTCCCTCGAAAGCCATGACGAGCCCAAGTTAGAGAATATGTGGATGGAGTTTTCAGGGTGGGGTAGATGCATGAAGATGGAGACGCCGGCCAAGACCAAAGAGACGAAGGCTGCGACGTAGCATCTCTTACAGATTTTCCTTCGAACCCCCCTGAACTCGGCTACCACCGCAGCCCAGAAGGAACCGGCCGCGACCCCCCCGAAGAGCACGTAGAGAACCATCAGAACATCGACTTCCATTCAACTCCCCCCAGGTTTGATGTAGCGGACCGAAGGGTCCGTAGCCATCTCCGGATGCAGCACGAAAACCTTCTCGCCGGCAGCCTCCAAAGCCTTGCACACCTCGCTTGTCGGGTCGTTTAGGTCTCCGAAGATTCTGGCGTGCATGGGGCAGGCTTCCACGCATGCCGGTTTAAGTCCCTTGTCCACCCTTTGAAAACAGAAGGTGCACTTGGTGGCGAAGCCGCTGGCGGGATCCATTCTACGTGCACCGTAGGGGCATGCCCAGACGCAGCTCTCGCATCCAATACATCTAGACCTGTCGACCATGACTATTCCGTCTTCACGTTTGTACGTTGCGCCGGTCGGGCATACTGAGAGGCAAGGCGGGTCTGCACAGTGCATGCATAGGCTGGGAAGCCAGTAGACTTTCCCGTCCTTCACGCCGACCTTGTGCACGCGGCACCACTCCACCCCCTCTGGGAGACCGTTCTCCTCCCTGCACGCCTTAACGCATCTATGGCAGCCGACACACTTGGACAGGTCGATCACCATCCCCCAGCGTTTACGCTCCTCACCTGTTTTTGTCGCTCCAACGAACTTCAACAACCCGTCTAACCTTGAGGCTTGAGCGCAAGCTAACCCTAAAGCCGCAGCAGCCCCTAGTGCAACCGAACCCTTTATGAAGTCACGCCTTGTACGTCCGTCCTCTTTCAAAGCGACCACACCTTCCCATTACGGAAAGTAATATTTAAGAAGTACGGGATAATTAAGTTTTACGCGTGTGGAGTCTGATTTGAATGATGGAAGAGTTGGTTAATATCGTTGGGGAGGACGGAGTCTCCTTCAGCGTTTTCGAACGAACCCTCTACAGCCATGACCTCGCACCCCTTCCAGGCTTAGTTTCAACGTTCTTCAACACTGTGCCTGACGCCGTTGTACAGCCCCGCAGAACGGAGGAGGTCGCCGAAATAATAAAGTACGCCCGGAAGGCGGGGATACCGGTCACCCCGCGTGGGGCAGCCACGACAGGCCTCGGCGGAGCCGTTGCTACGAGGGGCGGGATAATCCTTGACCTAACCAGGATGAACAAGATAGAAGTCGACAGGAAACACGGCTTGGCGACCGTCGGGGCTGGCGTGCGGTGGGGAACCCTTATCGAGGAGCTTGAAAGGGAGGGGCTCACGGTTAGAAGCTACACCAGCAGCGCGCCTTCGGCCACCGTCGGCGGGTGGATAAGCATGGGAGGCCTAGGCATAGGAACCTTAAAGTACGGGCATGTAGGGGAGCAGATTATAGAAATGGAGGTCGTCACGCCCAAAGGGGAGGTCGTCCACGTCTCAAAGCAGGGTCGTGAAGGCTACAGGATGGAATGGTTCTTCGGCTCTGAGGGCACGCTTGGAGTGATCACAGAAGTCAAAATCCAGGTCTTCCCGAAACCCCAGGTTATCTCGCCGCACGCCGTCTGCTTTAAAGACCTCGACGGCATGTTCGAAGTCGTGGCCAGTCTCCTAGAGTCGCCGGCGAAACCCTACTACATAGAGTTCGCCGACGGCGCGCTGCTGGACATTAAAAGGGAGGTTGGCTTGTTCGCGCCTGAAACGGACGCTTACGCCATGTTCGTCTTCGAGGGCTCCGAGGAATCCGTCGAGCAAGAGGTGGAGGTTCTACGCAGCCTGGTCGAGGAGGTCGACGGCGTGGAGGTCGACCGTGAAAGGGCGCTTGAAGAATGGGAAGAGAGGTTCTATTCGATCAGGATCAAAAGGGCGGGTCCAACCCTGCTTGCAGGGGAGATCCTGGTTCCGATCGCGAGGCTCGGCGAAGCGGTCGATAGGCTGTGGCAGCTGAAGGAGAGATACGACCTCAACCTGGGAATCCACGGATCCGTGGTTTCACGGGAACACGCCCTTGTGATGCCCCTAATCCTCGCCGATGAGCGGAAGAGGCTGGGCTACCTCCTAACGTTACCTATGATCGCGGACGTGTCGAAGCTGGCTTTAGCCGTCGGCGGAAAACCGTATGGGGTTGGAGTCTGGAACTCGTTTTACATCAAACAGGTCTACGGTAACCGTAGGGTTAGGGAGATGAGGGAACTCAAGAGGAGGTTGGACCCAGACAACATAATGAACCCAGGCAAGTTCTACAAGGTGCAAACCAGGTTCGGCATACCCCTCACCTCCAGCATGTATAGGCTCGGCACATTCCTCCTGAAAGTCTTGAAGGCTTTCGTTTAGGGGGGAGCGAAGTGAAGTTAAACGAGCTTAGAAGGTGGAAGCTGGAGGACGAACTCTACGTCTGCGCCCAGTGCGGATACTGCAACACCGTTTGCCCCGTCCACGAGGAAATCACGTGGGAATCCGCCTCACCGCGCGGTAAAATCTACTATTTAAAGCACCTGCTTTCCAAGGGCTCAAAAGCCGATTTTCACCCAGAATTCGTCGACCGCATATTCCAGTGCACCATGTGTGGTAGATGCGAGGAAGTTTGCCAAACAAACATGAAGGTTTCGCAGCTATGGCAGGCGGCTAGAGCCGAAGTTTTCGAACGCGGCTTATGGCCGCAGCAGCTTAAAAAGCTGGCTTCGACCTTAGAGTCCACAGCCAACATTTACGGGCGTCCGCTAGAGCGGGCCTGGGCCGCGACAGACGAAACCGCTAAACGGAAAATAAGGAGGAGGGCTGAAATAGCCTACTTCGTAGGTTGCGTACCCGCTTACATGCGCCGCTTCCAGTCGATACCTAGATCCTTCGTGTCGATCATG
>JAFCZZ010000359.1 GCA_019314085.1 Deltaproteobacteria bacterium
CGAATCTCTTGAAAAAACGGTGAAAGAACAGGCTGAACAGATCTCAAAACTTTCCGGGCAACTCGAAAAATCATACCAGAAGGTAGAGGATATCGCTGTCAAGGCGGTAGAAGGCTCTTCTAATCTTCAATCTCTTTCAAATTTACAGCAGATGATGGCAGATCAATCGAAAAGACAAGAGTGATAGACAAGGAGTCAGTTTTGTTTAAATCAGGTTTTATAGGAATCATAGGAAAACCGAACGCGGGAAAGTCCACGCTCATGAATCTGGTAGTGGGTGAAAAGATAGCGATCAGCACCCATAAACCCCAGACAACCAGGAACAGGATCATGGGGATCAGAACCACCGAGGCAAGCCAGTTTATATTTCTGGACACCCCCGGGATACATAAGGCGAGAACATCGCTGGGCCGCCAGATGGTATCGACCGCGATGAGCGTCTTCAACGATGTGAACCTGCTGCTGCTCCTCACCGATGCCGGGGCTCCCATCGGCAGAGACGACAACTTTATCCTCAAATCGCTCAAGGACATACCGATACCGGTTGTCCTCGTGATCAACAAGATCGACCTGATCGGCAAGGAAAAGCTGCTCCCTATGATTGATGAAGCGAGTCGCCTTCATCCCTTCGAAGAGATCGTCCCCATCTCCGCCCTGAAGGGATTCAATGTCGACCGTCTCCTGGAGATTGTCGGAAAGATCCTGCCCGAAGGGCCGCACTATTTCCCGGATGACATGATAACGGATCGTCCTGAACGCTTTCTCGCGGCTGAGATGATCCGGGAGCGGATAACCCTTCTGACCCACAAAGAGGTCCCCTACTCGACTGCCGTCGTGATCGACTCCTTCAAGGAAGACGCGGCAAAGGGGCTCTTGCGTATACAGGCAACGGTGCATGTGGAAAAGGACTCTCAGAAGGGTATCATCATCGGCAAGAAGGGGAGCATGCTGAAAAAGATCGGAACCGGCGCACGGCTGGAGATGGAACGGTTTTTTGACACCAGGGTATACCTCGAACTATTCGTCAGAGTTCAGAAGGACTGGGCACAGGATTCGAGAATGCTTGGAGAATTCGGATATCCGAATGAATAGAGGACGGACAGAGATGAAGCCCATAGTAGCAATCATCGGCAGGCCGAATGTCGGGAAATCAACACTGTTCAACCGCCTGGAACGGCAAGACCTTTATGATTATCGACACAGGGGGTTTTGAGCCTGTCACCAGCGAAAGAATGCTCATACAGATGCGTGAGCAGACAAACCTGGCCATCGAGGAGGCCGATGCCATCATCTTTCTGCTGGATGGACGGGAGGGCCTTACCCCCGCCGATATCGAGATCACACAGGTCCTCCGGAAGACGAAGAAGGCCGTCTTTTACACCGTCAACAAGATCGACAACGTCCGGCAGGAAGAGATGACCTTCGATTTTTACCGTCTGGGCGTCGATCGGATCTATTCAATCTCCTCCCAGCACGGGCTCGGTGTGGGTGATCTGCTGGACGACGTCGTGGAACACCTTCCGGAAATCCCCGTTGAAGAAGACAAAGAGGAACGAATACGGATAGCCGTCATTGGAAAACCCAATGTCGGAAAATCTTCTCTTATTAATAAAATTCTCGGCTATGAACGTACAATCGTCAATCCCACACCGGGGACCACGAGGGACGCCACAGACACCTCCTTTGATCTGAACGAAAGAAAATACCTCTTTATAGATACCGCCGGGATTCGGAAAAAAAGTAAGGTCAGCCTGCGGCTCGAGAAATACAGCGTGATAGAGGCGATAAAGACGCTGAGCCGATGCGACATCGCCCTTATGATGATAGACGCACAGGAGGGTGTCACCGATCAGGACACAAAAATAGCTGGTCTGGCCTATGAGAGAGGCGTTGCCTGTATCCTCATACTCAACAAGTGGGACCTGATCGAAAAGGATAACTCCACGATCGGCACACACGTACAGCACGTCAAAGACACCCTCAAGTATCTCGATTTTTCCCCTATCATTACCATATCGGCGCTCTCCGGGCAGAGAGTGACCAAGGTATTCGATCTTATCAACACCGTTTATGATCAGTACTCACAAAGGGTTTCCACCTCTCTCCTCAACACTAAGCTGGAGGGGTTTACAACAAAACTCCCTCCGCCACGTTACCGGAACAGGCCCAACAAGATAAACTACGCAACGCAAATAGCTGTCAGACCCCCCACCTTCGTCTTTTTTGTCCGTGAGCCGAAGGGCATACACTTTTCCTACGAACGATATCTGTCCAACAGAATACATGAAGAGCTGGGGTTCGAACATACCCCGGTGCGGCTTATATTCAGGAAAAAGGGGGAAGATCGAAGTTGAGAGGGGGAAACATGAACCTTACAAGATCGTTGTTGCTCATTCTGGCCCTGCTGCTGGCCCCGGGGTTTTCATTCTCCGCAGAGGCGGCCGAAAAAACTGACACCGTCAGAATAGGGGTGTATCTGCCCATGACCGGCCCCATGGCGGCCCAGGGGCAGACCGAGTACGCCGGGATCAGTGTCGCACACACGATGAAGCCGGCGGTTCTCGGGACAAAAGTAGACCTGTTCCTGGTAGACAGCGCGGCCGGAAATCTCGGCACAGCGGGGGCCGCAACCCGCCTGATCAAGAAACATAAGGTCCACGCATTGATAGGGGAACTGTCCGGCAACGATCCCCTTGGAGGGATATCCTACGCCGAAGCGGCGAGAAAACCCACCCTTATTCCTTCCATGCAGTCTCCGGCAATAGGAGACAAACGATACGCGTTTTATGTAGGCCTCACCGATGTTCTCCACGGCGAGGCTGCGGCCCGATACGCCTCTTCTCACCTCAAGACGGGAAAAGCGGCCCTCCTCATGGATATAGAAAAAGATTATTCCATAAACCTTGCCAATATCTTCACACGAACCTTTACCGGGGCGGGGGGGGGAATCGCCACGGTTGCGTACTGTCGAACGGGTGATAAAGACTTTACCACCCAGCTGTCATCGATAATGGCGGCAAAGGCCGACGTCCTCTATCTGCCGGTCTCGTACGCCGAAGTTGCCCATATATGCAGGCAGTCCGTCGATATGGGAATCAACATCCACATTATCTCTTCCACTGACGCCCACACCCCCGAGCTTATCACTGCAGGGGGTGAATATGTTGAAGGGATTATTCTGACCAGTGATTTTGAAAGAGAGGGCGCATCTGCAGATGTCGCCACGGCATACGTCGCTGCGTATAAAGAGGAAACCGGCGCCCGGGCGGGGCGATTCGACGTCCTGGGAGCAGACGCATATTTTTTGTTGATAGACGCCATAGAACGAGCCCGCTCCACGGCAGGATCAAAGATGCGGCAGGCCCTCGCAGCTACCAAGGGATTCAGGGGGATCTCAGGTGTCATGGACATGGACAGGGGAGGCAATGCGGTGAAAGGTGTTATGATGCTACAGGTAAAAGGAGATGAGTTCCGGTACCTGGAAACACTGCCACCCGGCAAAGAGGCGGGGCAGTAAGCCTTAGAAGCCGAGATACGCCTTCTTTACCCCCTCATCCGCAAGGAGATTTTCCGAAGAATCCGTCAGTGTTATACGGCCGTTTTCCATGACGTAGCCCCGACTGGCCACCTTCAACGCCAGGTTTGCGTTCTGCTCCACGAGAAAGACCGTTGTATTGCTTTCAGCGTTTATCTTCCCTATTATCTCGAATATCTGTTTGACAATGAGGGGGGCCAGGCCCAGCGAAGGCTCATCGAGGAGAAGAAGCTTGGGCCGTGCCATGAGTGCTCGGGATATGGCCAGCATCTGTTGCTCTCCTCCGCTCAGCGTGCCCCCGGCCTGATGACGTCTCTCTGCAAGAATGGGGAACAGTTCGAACGCGTATTCCATATCCCTCTTGATCCCCGCCTTGTCCTTTCTCAGGAAGGCCCCCATATCCAGGTTCTCCGAAACCGACAGATAGGGAAAGATGCGGCGGCCTTCCGGAACCTGACAGATGCCGAGT
>JAFCZZ010000360.1 GCA_019314085.1 Deltaproteobacteria bacterium
GGAGGCTTCTCAAGGGAGCTCTTCGGGGCCAAGGTTCTATGTGAGATTAGGTCTATTCACGACATAGCGTTTTGGTATCACGAGTTGAAGTGCGACGTAGCCATAATACTCAAAGACCCCTATGCGGTACTTGGAATCCAAGGCTTGCCAGTCTTCCACATAATGTATAGCCCAATAGCCGAGGAGCCAGTCCCAAAAGAATGGCTCGACATAACCTCAAATGCAATTAGGATATGGATACCCAGCAGGTGGGGGATAGAGCAATACGTTAAGAGTGGGGGCTCAAGGGATAAAGCCCGCCATTTGCCTCATGGTGTCGCCATAAATACCTTCAAACCGATTGACGCCCCAAGGGAGGCCTTAAGGGTTAAGTTGAACCCGAAGTTTAGGGATTGCGACGTGGTCATAGGGATTGTGGCGGTTAACAGGGAGCGCAAATTAATACCAAACCAGCTTGAAGCAATTAAGCTCTTCATGGAGCGCAATAGGGACTTAAAGGTTGGGGTTTACCTTCACACCTCGGTTGCACCTGACGGGCCTCACGGGGGCTGGTTCCTAGATGCCGTGTTGAAGACCATGGGGTTGGAAGGAGTAGCGGTCTTCCCCGAACAACACAACACTACTATAGGCTTGGCTTCACCGAGGCCGAGATGAACTTGGTATACAATGCATTAGATG
Source organism: Deltaproteobacteria bacterium (assembly GCA_019314085.1). Next base: position 679 of record JAFCZZ010000360.1, read on the forward strand.
TACTATTAGAGTTAAGTGTTGAGGGTTTTGGGCTACGAATATTGGAATCAGAGAGTGCTGGTTGCCCGGTCGTAACCCTCAATCATGGTGCTGGCCCTGAGATCAACTTCCTAGGCTTGAACTGTAGGGTTGCAGCCAAGCACTACACTATTAGGGGCTCATGGTGGGGGATACCAGACCCAGAGCACGCATGTGAGCTAATTGAGAGGGCCATAAGCTTCAATAGGGCTAGGATTGCAAGGCAACTCCACGAGAAGGCTAAAGCCTATGATTGGCCTAAAATAGCCCAACAAGCACTTAAATTGCTGGAGGAGGCCTCAGTAGAGTTCATGCCTCAACGTGTGGTGTCAAGATGAAAATTACATTAGTAACCCCTTGGGGCTCAGCTAGGTGCGGAATAAGGAGCTATAGCCAGTTTTTGGCTAATGAGCTTGCGAGAATGGTCGAATTATGGGTTGTCCCCCACTACAGGTATGCCCTCCCAGACAAGAGGTATGCCATGTGGCTGGCCGATAGGGTCAATAGCTTGAACCCCGATGTTGTTCACCTTCAGCATGATTGGGGGTTCTGGAATCCCTATGACCCGAGCGTCTTCCTAGACTTCCTGAGGCTCTTAAAGGGCAGGAAGGTGGTAACGCTACATGCAACGGGCTTCCCAGTGGATAGGGCCGTCTCGGATCTAGCGGATGCGATAATTGTCCACAACAGGTACATGTTCAGCGTCTTTCAAGGCGACAAGGACAAGTGCTTCATCATCCCGCATGGATGTAAAAACATAGGGATCCCTAAGGACAAGGCTAGGAGGAGGCTTGGGGTATTACCTAATACATATTTAATAGGAGTTTTCGGCTTCATCGATCCGAGGAAGGGCCACGACATAGCGTTGGAGGCTTATTCTAGGCTTAAAGACGTAGAAATGGTGTTTGTGGGTGGTTGGCATAGTGATGCTGGGAATCCCTACATGAGCGATATAATTGCTAGGGCTAGGAGGCTTGGGGTTAGGGTTACGGGCTACGTTAGCGATCGTGAGTTTGAGCTTTGGCTTTCGGCCGTGGACGTGGTGTTACAGCCCAGCAGAGCTGCAAGCGAGTCGGGTGTGGTAAGCTATGCTTTTGGTAGCGGAAAAGCGGTTATAGCGTCAGACCACCCAGCCTTCATCGGCAAGCCCATAATCAAGTTCAGGAGCATAGACGAGCTGGTCAAGGCAATTGAGGCGCTGAGGGATCCAAGGGCTAGGGCTAATCTTGAGGCCAAGGCTAGATGGTACGGCAAGATGTTCTCGTGGGAGAGGGTTGCTCAATTACACTACCACCTCTACCGTTGGCTTTTGGATGAAAACATGTACTCGCTAGTACAGCTTAATGGGGTTAAAGATGCAGTATGGCAGTTGGCGGAGCTTGAGCTTCACGGCTCGATTGAAGCCGAGAGAGATAGGATACATAAGCCGAGGGTTGAATGGGTTAGGAGCAGGCTCAAGAACGTGAGCGTGGATGTAGGTTCATCTTTTGGTTGCCTTGGAGCCCACGTAAACATAGACGTATCGCGTTACAGGGCTAGGCTCGGCAAAGCATTGCACCATGACAGGGAGTTCATAATAGCCGACGCCCATAGATTGCCGTTTAGAGATAAGGCGTTTAGACAGGCATTATTATGCGAAGTCCTAGAGCATTTAGGAGACCCCAAGACAGCACTCGAAGAAGCTGGCAGAACAGCAAATGAGGTTCTAATAACAGTCCCAGATGAGCAACAACCATACAGGTCCTCTGGAAGCAAGGAGCACGTTAGAACTTTCACTAGGGAGGCGCTAACCCAATTAGTCGAGGAGTCTGGCCTTAAGCTTGTGGAGCTAGACCACATAGTAAATGAAGAGAGCAATTACGCATGGCATTGCGCCGTAGCACGCAAAGCATAGAGCTCATATACTCCTCAAGCCACTAACATCTGGGGAAGTGGATTGGAGAGGGCTAAGCTAATTGAGGAGTTGAAGGAGGAGCTTGTAAGGCAGTTGAGGGTGCCGTGGCCAGTCATAAGCGTCATATTGGGGCCAGAGCAGCTAAACGACGTCATGCTCGCCAACAGCCCCAAACTAGTGCCATCACTAATGAGGATACCGACGTTTAGATTGACGTTTCTGGTTCCGGCTGAAGAGGAAGTCGAGATAGTGCTTTCCATACCAGAAGACTTCGTGTGCACCAAGAGGAGACCATTAAAATTCAGCAGCGACTATTATGACGTGGATCTGCTTGTAGACGTGAGCGTCGATGGATGGAAGGTGAATCCATACCCGATGCCGCTGACGGGTGAATTCGACGTTGACTTCGGAGCCTACTACGTCAAGTTCCACGACGTAACCATAAGGATATACAACAACACTTCGGTTGACGTCCACGTCACAGTGCAGTGCATGGGGCACTTCATACATAGAAGACAGCTATATGAGAGGTGGTATAAACCAATAACAGAGTTAGTTTACGACATGCTGGGTAGGCTTGCCGAAGTAAGGATGATCAGAGAGCTTGAGAGAGGTGTTAGAGCGTGAAGTTCATCTGCAAGACACATGGAGTAGAGCTGGAGATACAAGGCAAGAAGAGGAGGTACACGGGCAAGGGGGTCTCATGGGCCGGGTGCCCCCAATGTAAACTTTTCACTATGAAGGGGCCAAGGGAAGGGAAGTTCGGCGAGTGTCTGATAAAGAGGGTTGGCTAGGAGGGTTGCATGATGGATATCGGCACGGAAAACCTAAGGGAAATCCTAGAGGAGCTAGGCTTAACCGAGGACAAGGTCAGGGAGGCGCTGAGGGAGGAGCTCGGAGGGGAGCTCAGACCTGGCTTCAGGAGGAAGTGTAGG
>JAFCZZ010000361.1 GCA_019314085.1 Deltaproteobacteria bacterium
CAGACCGCCTATGATGTTGAGCAGGGTGGTCTTGCCCGAGCCCGAAGGACCCGCGAGGGCGATGAAGCCGCCTTCCTGTATGGAAAGATTCACCCCCCTCAGCGCGTGGACGTCGACCTTCCCCTGCCGGTATATCTTTGTTACCTCCCTGCATTCCACTATGTTCATAGGTAGGCTCCTGTGGTTCTTCTCCAATATGGTTGGAGAAGAGGGTTCGAGGGTTCCAGGGGTCGGGGGTTCAAGGGTTTGTTTTCTAAAGATTTCACCCTCACCCCACCCCTCTCCCATCAAGAGAGAGGGAGTATTTTCGACTTTTTACGAGTTCCTCAAGATTCGCTTTTTCCCCACATCCTTCTGCTTCTGGTTTAAGAATTAATCCCCCTGATCCCGTGTATTGTTCTTCTTTTCACTCGGCCCCTTGAACCCTCGAATCCTTGATCCCTTATCTCCTCACGTCTGAGCCATTGCCCTCACGGGGGTAACCCGGGCGGCCTTGACGGCCGGGTAGGCGCTGACCAAGAGTCCCAGGACAAAGACCACAAGGTTCGCCGCGACGATATCCGTGATAAGTATAAAGGGATAGATTATCCGCGACATGCCCGCGAATTCCAGCCCTTCGGAAAGCGCCGAAAGGTCTATGCCCGTGTCTGCCAGCGCGAATATACTCAGAAAACCGAGCGCGTTTCCCGCCACCATACCGAGTATAAGGATAAAGAAGGATTCAGTAAGGACCTCTTTCACAATCCACCAGGGCTTCATGCCCAGGGCCTTTAAAAGGCCGAACTCCCTGATGCGTTCGAATACCGCCATCAGTATCGTATTCACGATGCCGAACCCCATGGCGATAAAGATAATCAGGAACCACAGGTAAATAAACCAGTCATATATCTTCAGTATCGCTGTTACGAAGGGGAGAAGCCCCCGCCAGGTCTGAACATCATACGAATCGGAGGAAAGCTCCCCCCGCAGGGCCTCCGCTACCCGGTCCGATTCCTTGTAATCGGCCAGGAGGATGGATACCTCGGAGATCTCATTTCCGAGTTTCAGCATCTTCCGCGCCGCGCCTATGGTGACAAAGACAAACTGTTTTTCCGTGGCCTCCATCTCGGCCCTGAATATACCCGTTATCCTGAAGGCCCTGGAGGCGATGTCCCTTTTTGTATCCTGCGACATGAGGACCAGCTTGCGGCCCAGTTTTGTATCGAACTTGTCCGCCAGGGCTTCCCCTATAATAATCCCGTAACGGTCGTCAGCTTTCAGATACTCCCCCTCGGCAACCGCCTCCCCGATGAAGGAAATGGCGGCCTCTTTTTCGGGATCGATGCCCACAAGGGTTACACCTCCTGAGTGCCGCGCGTTGCTCGCAATGGCATCGACACGAATACGGGGAGTCCATCGGGCGTCCTGAGGCAGAATCTTTGAAAGGGCGGCCTCCACGACTTCCGGTTTTTCCATACTGTTTTCGATAACGGGGTCTTTCCTGAAGCCCGGATGGTGGACCTGAATATGCCCGGTAAGGGTCGCTATGCCGTTTCGAACCATCTGCTCCGAAATCCCGCGCATCAGTGCCCCCAGAAAGATCATGGCCCAGACGCCTATTATGACGGCGGTCATAATGACAATGGTCCGGCGGGGGTTCCGCCAGATATTTCGCCATCCCATCTGAAGATACATTACAGCCCCCCGATCACACTGCCGTCATTGCCTCAACCGGCCTCAGAAGCCTTACCTTCAAGACCGGATAGATGGCCGTCAAAATGGTTATAATCAACACGATACCCGCCCCAATGGATATGGAAAGGAGGGAGAGCTGAGGATACAGCCGGTCGGGCAATCCGTACTGGCTGAGGACTTCCGAGGCCCCCGAAATCAGGATACCGTGGACCTGAAAATACCAGGTTACCAGACCCCCGGAGATGATTCCGAGAATGATCCCTATCATGGTAATCATCACCGACTCGAGGAAGAGGGATTTCATCAGCCGGCCCGGCGTCATTCCGATCGCCATGATGACACCGAATTCCCGTGTCCTTTCAAAAATCGCCATCAGGAAGGTGTTCAGAATGCTGAAGGCGACCACCACAATGAGGATAAAATACATGATAAGGCCGCTTACCAGGTCCAGCTTTATGGACTGGACGAGACCGGGCATGAGTTCCATCCAGTCAAGGACCACCAGGTTGCCGTCGCTGTCTATGTTACTGACTCCCGCCGACAGTTTATTTTTTATCTGTTTTACATCCTCCAGGGACCTGCCCAGGACCACCATTTCATGAACGGCGCCATCCATGGAAAAGACGTCCTGAAAGTATCCGATGGGCATTTGGATCGAATTGCGGTCAAATTTGTCCTCACCGGAACGGAAGATTCCCTTTACCTTGAGGACCGCAGCGGCAACGGAGCCATCACGACCCTGGCCCAGCACGACCAGTTCATCGCCGATATTGCGAGATATCCCCCCCGCCGTACCAGTTTTTTAAGGGTGGAGACCCGCGCCTCTCTTTGGGGGTCGATGCCTGTCAGGAGAACGCCATAGGTCCGGTCACTGGAAGAGACGAGGGAAAAGGCGTTTGCACGGGAGGTATAGGCCTCAACACCGGGGATATTCCTGATAACAGCATCGACGGCTTCCGGGTCCGGTACCGCCAGGCGGACATCCATCTTGTCCCGGTACCCTTCGGCCTGCACCTGTACGTGGCTGGTGTGGATCTTGACCGCCGTATTGATCATGGTATCATAGGAGCCGAACTGAAAGGAGAGCATGAAGACGAGGAGCAGGGTGGCAAATACGATGGCGAGGATAGTCAGGATCGACCTCCTGGAATTCCGCCATATATTCCGCCAGGCCATTTTGGTCTGGATCGACACGTGACCTTACCTCCTCGGGTTCTTCAGCGAAGAAAGGGTAAATAGATCGCCCGGAAGACTCTCCTTAAACACAAGCTCTGTGTACTCAAGCATCGTGTATTCATCTTCCTTGTCCGTCTTTCGCATCTTCCACACTCGGGGGAAAAGCTTTCCGCCGATCATCTCTATCTTCGTGCCGGTCATGGCCTTTACAAGGAGGAGATCTTCGTCATAGAACTCCTGGCTCAGAAAAATGAGATCCTCACGAACCCTGAGCCTCTGCATCCCCCACACCACCGGCGCGTCCGGTTTCGGCATCGAGGTAATGACAAAAACCTTTTTCCCGTCATGCACCTCCGTTCCCGTAACCGTATGGCTGTAATCATCGATAATGCTGTCCGATTTGGCCAGGTCGTTATTTGAGAAATCGGACCCCATCCAGGACTGGGACATCATTGAAGGGGGGAGCTTGATGACACGGTTTACCCGGGGATTGAATATCCACATCTCTTTTCCCCTCTTCAGGGTTCCGTTTCCGTTGTCTTTGGGGGGGGCGATAATAGTAAACAGGCTGTCCTTCTGCCCCCTGGTCCATGCCTTGATGGTCAGGGTGCGTTCCCAACCGGGGCGGTGTATCGTCATATCGACGATCGAAAAGGACGCATTCCCCCTGTAATAGTTAACAGCGTCCCTGACGAGTGTCTCGACTTCCGCAGCATGCACAGTGCCGCAGAGAAGGACAAAAACAGCGATGGACAGCCAGAAGGTTATGATTGATTTTTTTCCCATGTATCTCTCCCCACCTTACCATGTGACCGGCATCAGCCTGATGAAAACATAGGTCCTCTCGGAAGACTGTGCCGAAGAAAAATTGCCGGCACAGGGAGGATATCGTCCGATATGTATGACAAAAACTTCCCTTTTCGTGGAAGGAGTATAAGGAAAACGGCCTTGTGAGTCAATGGAATTACGGCCGAAGCATATGACATGGGGCGCCGATGATCAGAAATGGCGAGGATTATCGGCTGGTCTTCGGTTCCTGCCAACCGTCCCTCACGCCCCCTTTCGAGAGGACTATCGGCCACACCTGATTCTCGCGCGCCCGGAACGCCCCCGCGCAGGCAATCAGGTAGCATTTCCACATGCGGTAGAACCGTTCGTCGTAGAGATGCCTTATCCTGTCCCAATTTTTGTCGAAGTTCGCGAACCACGCCATCATCGTCCTGTCATAATCCGCCCCCAGATTCTGCCAGTTCTCCACAACGAACAGTCCCTCGAAGGCCTTCGCCAGTTGCTTTATCGAGGGGAGCATGCCGTTCGGGAATATATACTTTTCGGTCCAGGCCTCGCATTTCCTGACAGATCTGTTGCCACCTATGGTATGCAGAAGGAACAATCCACCCTCATTCAGACAGCGATGGACCTGCCTCATAAACGTCCGATAGTTCTTCCGGCCGACATGTTCGATCATGCCGATGGAGACAATGGAATCAAACTGCCCTTCAAGATCCCGATAATCCTGCAGCCGCACCTCCACGGGAAGCCCTTCGCACCGCTCACTCCCCAGTTTTACCTGCTCCTCCGAAACGGTCGTCCCGATGACTTCGGCGCCATACTTCCCGGCGGCATACCGGGCAAAGCCGCACCAGCCGCACCCGATGTCGAGAACCCTCATCCCCTCTTTCAGGTGTACCTTACGGGCGATAAGGTCAAGTTTTGCCTCCTGCGCCTCGTCAAGGGTCTTTGCGTCCTTCCAGTAGCCACACGAGTAGGCCATACTCTTATCAAGCATCGATTCGTAGAGTTCGTTTCCCATATCGTAGTGGCGTTGCCCGACCTGAAACGCCCGCGATTTTTTTTGGAGGTTGAAGAGACTGGCCCTGAGGGATTGGATTACAACCCTCCGGTCCCGGACTTTTTGTTCGAGGTCAGCAGACAGAATCTTGTCGAAGAACTGGTCGAGGGCCGGGCAGTCCCACCAGCCATCCATGTAGGCCTCTCCGAGACCCAGCGAACCCCGGGAAAGGACCCGCTGATATAATCTTTCGTTATGGACGGCAATATCCCAGGGACGGGAGCCGTCAATTCTCACATCCGCGCCGGTAAGGAGCGTCTCTATCTGTTGTCTGAAGCCTTCCATTTCTCATAAACCTGCATGAAAAAATGCATCGTCAAATTGCAACAAACAAAGAGGTGAAGGAAATACCTCCCTGTTTCTCTACTCCAAAAAACCCGTTTGTCAAGGATAACAAGGACGATGACGCGAAAAAAGGGGGGATCGAGATCAGGAAGAGTATTGAAGATATCAAAGGGTATCTACTGAGGCCGGTATCCCGGCCTCAGTCCCCCGGCGTTTGTGGCCAGCTTTTTTCCAACGATGCTCTTGCTATTCAGCCGGTTTTTGCATCAGCTCGAAGATGGCTCCGCCGGGTCCCCCCGCATCGAGGTAAGCGAATTGACCGGGATCATGGATGAGAAGCGTGGCGCCCCCCTCCACCAGTTCTGCCACCTCGGCATCGACATCATCCACGCGAAATCCAAGGTGATGC
>JAFCZZ010000362.1 GCA_019314085.1 Deltaproteobacteria bacterium
ATGATCGTTATGTCAAACGTGGTTTGAATCACAGCAGTATCCATTATGATGGTCAATAGATGTGTGCCGGTAGAATGTTACCGCGTGCCCGGCTCATAAACGCACAGAGGTTCTTCGGCCAGATAATCGCCGCTGATTTCATACGCGCGGGCACGGCATCCCCCGCATACCTTCAGGAATTCACAGGCTCCGCACTTTCCCTTGTACTTTCCAAGGTTCCTGAGATCGTTGAATATCCGGGAGTTGTTCCAGATCGCTTCAAACCCCTTTTCCTTGATCTGGCCGCAATCGATCTCGAGGACTCCGCAGGGTTGTACCCGCCCGGTATGCGAGCTAACGCAGAACGAGCTCCCCCCCATACACCCTCTGGTCATCGAATGCAGGGGATTTTCGCTGACCGGCGATTCGTGTCTTCTTTCCTTTTTTCGCTGATGGAAGATCCGGTAATACTGCGGGGCGCAGGTGGCCTTGAGTTGAATAGGAGAGGTGAACCCCTGATCGTAGAACCAGCCCAGTGTCTCCTCGTACTCCTCCGGCGAGATCTCCTGGTCCGCCATCTCCCTGCCGCGACCCGTCGGCACCAGCAGGAAGATATGGTGGGCGGCCGCACCCAGGCTGACCGCCAGGTTGAAAATCTCTTCAATACGGTCCAGGTTGAGCCGGGTTATGGTGGTGTTGATCTGGAATTCCATTCCCGCTCTCTTGAAGGCGTCGATCCCCGCCATCGCTCCCTCGAAGGCGCCGGGAACGCCGCGAAAGGCATCGTGGCTTTCGGCATCGGGGCCATCGAGACTGATGCTGATCCTCTGCACCCCGGCCTCGATGGTCTTTCGCGCGATCTCATCAGTGACGAGGGTCCCGTTTGTCGCGAGGACCATCCGAAGGCCCTTATGCGTGCCATAAGAGGCGATCTCAAAGATGTCTTCGCGGAAGTAGGGTTCGCCCCCGGTCAGTATGATCACGGGGGAGCTGAAGGCGGCTATATCGTCGATAAGCGTCCGGCACTGTGCAGTGTCAAGCTCCCCCTCGTAGGGGCCGTATTTCGACGACGCGCGGCAGTGTACGCACGAAAGGTTGCACCCCCGGGTCACCTCCCAGGCGATCATGCGGAGGGTGTGGGGGAGAATATGCGATTGTTTGAAAACCATGATTGAAAATCCTTCTACCGAGAACATTTCTTTTCAGTACTGCGTCAATCAAACAATGCCATTTTCACCGCAGGTAAAAATCCAAGATTTCTCAGTCGTGAAAACTCCTTCGAAATGACAGGGTATCATTGACCTGACCCGAGACAAACCCGCTCAGCACAGCAACTCGGCCGCCTCCTGTGCGAAGTAGGTGATGATGATATCCGCCCCGGCCCTCTTGATCGACACCAGGGCCTCCATCATGGCCCTCTTGCCGTCGAGCCATCCCCGCTCATCCGCCGCCTTGATCATGGCAAATTCGCCGCTGACGCTGTAGGCCGCTACGGGCAGGTCAAACTCGTCCCGGGCCATTCGTATGATATCAAGGTAGGGAAGCGCCGGTTTCACCATGATGATATCGGCCCCCTCCGCAACGTCAAGGGCAATCTCTCTGAGAGCCTCACGGCCGTTGGGGGGATCCATCTGATACGATGTCCGGTCACCGAACTGTGGGGCGCCCTCCGCCGCATCTCGGAAGGGCCCGTAAAAACAGGATGCATACTTGGCCGCATACGCCATGATGGGAATATCCTCAAAATCCTCTTCATCGAGGACCTCGCGGATCGCGCAGACCTGGCCGTCCATCATGGCCGACGGCGCCACCATATCGGCACCCGCACGGGCATGTGACAACGCCGTTCGAGCAAGAACCTCCAGCGTGGCGTCGTTATCCACCTCGCTGCCGTCGAGGATCCCGCAGTGACCATGGCTCGTGTACTCGCAGAGGCATACATCCGTAATAACCAGGATATCCGGGACCTCGTCCTTTATATGCCGGACGGCCTGCTGAATAATCCCATCCTCGACCCAGGCACCGGAGCCTTCTTCATCCTTTGTCTCGGGTATTCCGAAGAGCAGGATCGCGGGGATTTCCAGATCCCGTATCTTTTTCACCTCTTTTACAAGGGTGTCGATCGACAGTTGAAACTGCCCCGGCATGGAGTCAATAGGGGTCTTCACCCCGCTTCCGTGGGTAACGAACAGGGGGCAGACCAAGTCGTCGACCGACAGTCTGGTCTCCCGGATCATCCTCCGGAGGTTCTCGTTCTTTCTCAGCCGTCTCGGACGGTAGTCAGGAAAGTTCATACAGCACCTCGTATCTCTTGATCGGTCAGGTAACAGGCCGGGTCTGGCGCCCAGATGTCCCCAGCCACCGACTCGGCCCTCGCGCGGAAATTGCCCCCGCACACATCGAGCCAGCGGCACTGTGCACACCGGCCCGTCACATATCGTTTCTTGTCCTTCAGTTGTGCCATCAGTTCGTTTGAGGTGTCCAGCCAGATCTCGCTGAAGGGGCGCTCCCTCACATTTCCAAAGGAGATATCCCGCCAGAACTGATCCGCGTGCACCTTTCCATCCCAGCTGACACACCCGATCCCGCGCCCGGAGCTGTTTCCCTCGTTCATCTGGAGGAGTTCCAGGACCTCGGCCGCCCTTTCGGGATCTTCTTTAAGCAGACGCAGGTAGAGGTACGGCCCGTCTGCATGGTTGTCCACGGTCAGGATCTCCTTGGGCATCCCCCTGTCAAAGAGATCGCGTGTCCGGTCCATGATCAGATCGACAACCTCCCTCGTCTGGTCATGCGGCAGGTCATTATCGGCCAGGGCGGAGCCCCTCCCCGAATAGACCAGATGGTAAAAGCACGCACGGGGGATATCCTCTTGTTCAATGAAATCGAAGATTGCGGGGATTTCGCCGCTGTTTTCTCCCGTTATCGTAAAGCGAACCCCCACCTTGATCGCCACATCCTGACAGTGCCGGATCCCCCGGACAGCGGCTTCAAAGGCCCCACTCATCCCTCGGAACCGGTCGTGGATCTACTGGATCTCCCCGATCCCGTCCAGACTGACCCCCATGTACGAAAGGCCGATATCGGCGAAGACAGCGGCCGTCTCCCTGGTTATGAGCGTGCCGTTTGTCGAGATGACCGCACGCATTCCCTCGTCCACGGCGAAACGCACGAGCTCCGGCAGGTCTTCCCTCATAAGCGGTTCCCCCCCGGAGAAGAGGATCACGGGAGACCCGAATAAGGCGAGGTCGGCTATCAGGGCCTTCCCTTCCCCGGTGCTCAGTTCGTCGCTGTAGTGCCTGTTCTGGGAACTTGAATAGCAGTGCACACAGTGAAGGTTGCATCGCCGTGTTGCATTCCACACCACCACCGGACGCTTGTCACGGGAAAACTGGAGGAGGTGCGAGGGGAGCCGGTCCGACTGAGCTCCATATCGAAGGACATCGGAGAGTTCAACCCCTCCGCAGTATAGCTTTGAAATTCCTATCATTATCTATCATCCATTACATTACGCCTGTGTCAGATGCGACTCTATCGCCTCCACCAGACCGGGAATCGAATAGGGCCCTTGCATGATATCGACGCGCAGGCCGGCCTCTTCGCACGCGCGCTGTGTCACGGGACCAATACACGCGATCCTGATATGATCAGGGATCGCCGCCCCGCCTCCGATGATATCCATAAAATTATTTACGGTGGACGGGCTGGTAAAGGTCAGCACATCGACCCTTCCACTCTCCATCAGCTCCCGGATATCCTTCCCGTCACCGCCTGCTGGGAGCGTCCGGTAGGCGACGACGACGTCAACACGTGCTCCCATCTGTGAGAGGCCATCGGGGACCACGTCTCCGGCGATCTCGGCCCGCGGCAGAAGGATCTTCTTGCTCGCTATATCCATATCTTTGAAGGCTTCCACGACCCTCTCGGAGAGGTACTCGTCGGGGACGAGATCCACAGGGATATGGTACCCTTCCACGCAGGTCCGGGTGGCCGGGCCTATGGTGCAGATGCAAATCCCTTTGAGGTCCCGTATATCACCCTTCACACCATTAAACCGATCGAAGAAAGACCGCACCCCGTTCGCGCTGGTAAAGACGATCCACTGGTATTGTTCGATATTCTCTATGGCCCGATCCAGGTCGCCATAGTCGTCCGGCGGCGCGATCCTGATGGTCGGAAAGGAGATAACCCGCGCCCCCTTGTCGCGCAGAAGCGCCGAGAGCTCTTCCGCCTGTTCCTCCGGCCTCGTGATGACGATCCCTTTCCCGAAGAGGGGCCTTTTCTCAAACCACTCGAGACGCTCCCTCAGTCCGACCACACCCCCCACGACACAGATGGCGGGGGCTGAAAAGTTATTCTCTTCGGCCAGGGCGGCGATGGTATCGAGGGTCCCCGTCAGTGTCTCCTGATCCGGCGTTGTCCCCCATCGGATCAGCGCCACCGGGGTTGCGGGGTCTCTGCCGTGTTCCATGAGACTGGTGGTAATACGGAAAAGGTTTCTCA